>JAVCCP010000041.1 GCA_030765405.1 Candidatus Ancaeobacter aquaticus
CTTCTCTCAGGCTTCGCATAATTCGTTGCCTTACTATGCGCTGAGTTCTGTACCGACCTGCTGGTTAGGCTTTAGTCGGGCTGGTTTTCCAGCTTGCTTACATTAGCTTTCTTGGCGCACGGGACAGTATACTTAATTATTTGGTATAGCATTCAATACTTAATGATATAAAATTAAGTATACTGTCCCCTTAATTTTAACTATACTTCTGGGTAACAAAACAAAAAGGATTCCCATGGCTTTGCAATGCGGTATTGTTGGATTACCAAACGTCGGAAAATCTACGCTTTTTAATGCACTCACAAATGCACATGCGGACGTGTCGAATTACCCGTTTTGCACAATTGATCCTAATGTGGGTGTTGTCCACGTTCCCGATACAAGACTTTCACAAATCTTTGAACTCATTAAAACAGATAAAATAATTCCCACAACATTAGGGTTTATTGATATTGCCGGCCTCGTAAAAGATGCTCATAAAGGTGAAGGCCTGGGAAATCAGTTTTTGTCACATATCCGTGAAGTCGATGCACTTCTTCATATTGTCCGTTGTTTTAAGGATGATAATATTGCACATTCTTCCGGATCAATTGATCCAGTGCGTGACATAGATATCGTCTCAACTGAACTCATCTTAGCTGATTTACAAACTATAGAAAAAGTTATTGCGCGTATTGCGCGACTCGCTAAGACCGGAGACAAACATGCACTAGAAGAGCACAAATGTGCAGATAAAATATTACATCACTTAGAAGAAAATAAGCCCGCGTACACGCTTCCTACATCAAAAGAAGAGGACAAAACAGTAAAACAGTTTAATCTATTAACGTCTAAGCGTGTTTTGTATGTTGCAAATGTCAGTGAAGAACAACTTGCTTCTGATGATGATATTGTAACATCATTAAAAACGTATTTAGCAACACAAAACGCCATGCCCGTTAAGATGTGTACAAAAATAGAGGCTGAATTACTTGAACTATCACCTGAAGAACAGTGTCAGTATCGTGAAGAACTTGGTTTATCTTCTTCGGGGCTTGATATCATAATAAAAGAAAGCTACGATTTACTTCATCTGATAAGCTTCTTTACCCACAATGAAAAAGAGCTTCGTTCGTGGACAATACTGAATGGGACGAAAGCGCCACAAGCTGCAGGAAAAATCCACACTGATTTTGAACGAGGGTTTATTCGTGCGGAAGTAACACGCTTTGAGGATTTTATCTCATGCGGAGGTGAACAGAATGCAAAAGCTAAAGGTCTTGGCCGCATCGAAGGAAAAGAATATTGTGTTACCGATGGCGATATAATCTTGTTCAGGTTTAACAGATAGTCACTATTGTTGCAACTCTCCATAAAAGCAATCTACATCATAATCAGTCAGCTTCACTGAAGCAAAAGTGTTTAAGAGCTCGCTTGTCCCCTTCACCTTGACCCGCTGATAATTTTCGGTAAAACCGCTATAGACACCTTCTTCACACTCTTCTTCAAAGAGCACCTGTTTCACTAAACCCAGCTGAGTACGCCTAAACATAAATGCTGTATCATTGGTTATAAAATCAAGAATAAACTCCCTGCTTTGCATCTCTTCCGGAGATACCCTATCCGGGTAATCGCACGCTTTTGTTCCCTTCCGTGCACTAAAGGGAAAAACATGTACTTTTGAAAATAGATTCTCACCTATAGCTTTAACTGAATGGTCAAAATGTTCCATTGTTTCACCGGGAAACCCAATTATGAGGTCAGTACTAATAGCACACTGAGGGAAATATTTCTTAAAGCAATCAATGATCTCTTTGTACTCACTATAGGTATAGTGCCTGCCCATTTTCTGAAGAATTTTATCATCACCGCTTTGAATTGGAATATGAAAATGCGGGCATAGTTTTTGTATCGTTGATAACTGCTCGATAAGAGACGGTGTAATATTCATAGGTTCTATCGAGCTCAAACGTATACGAAAGTCTCCTTCAATATCGGATAATGCTTTTAACACCTCAATGAGAGAGCAGTTTTTATCTGACTCAGCACCATAACTTCCCAGATGTATTCCTGTTAAGACGATCTCTTTATAGCCATTATTTATTATCGCTTGTGCTTCACGGACAACAGCTGATACATCTTTACTCTCAACTTTTCCTCTGACATAGGGCACCTTACAATACGTGCAAAACTCGTTACACCCATCCTGAATTTTTAGAAATGCGCGTGTACGACCCTCAAAACGAGTAATACCGCTTACTCCATCATACTCTTTATCCTTATTAATATATTTTAAGATGTTTGTTTTATACTCATTTTCAGCAATATAATCAACCCCATCTATATCTTCAATTGCCACTCTGTCACCATCAACATAACATCCGGTAACAACAACTTTTGCACTTCCTTTTTGTTTGATCATTTTACGAATCGTGTTACGGCACTTTTGATCCGTTTTACCTGTTACCGTACAGGTGTTTATCACTATAAGACTGCCATCTCCAGCAGGAACATCATTCCCCGAACATTCTTTATACCCGTTCTTTAAAAGCTGTTCACGGATAAGCTGGCTGTCATACTGGTTTACTTTACAGCCAAGTGTTTCAATGCGAAAATACTTAGTGGTTTCCATAGTTAAAACCCCGTTTCATATTTTATAATGAGGGCAGCTGCAATAGCTGCTGTTTCTGTACGAAGAATTGTTTCACCAAATGAGAATTCCTGAAATCCATTTTCCTGCGCCTGCGCAATTTCACTTTTCTCAAATCCCCCTTCAGGACCAACAACGACACAAACGGATCCCGCCACTAAGACCTGCTTCTCTTGCATAATTGATTTGAGCAACGTTTTCCCGCTTTCATATGCAATAAGCTTCATCCCTCCAGCATGTTTGTTATGTACGTAATCACTAAACTCCATTATTTCTGTAATAGCCGGAATATCCGCGCGACCGCACTGTTTGGCAGCCTCTATTGCTACTTTTTTCCATTTTTCTTTTTTTACTTCATCATCCTTAACCTGCACCACGGTTCTTTTCGTAACTAATGGAACAATAACATCCACTCCGATTTCGGTAAGTTTTTGCACTATGAGAGACATCTTCTTGCCCTTAGCTAATGCAACAGCAACAGTGATGTATACCGACTCAGCATTAGTCTCACACTCTCTTTTCTTTACTATTTTCGCGGCAACCGCATTGTCTCCACATTCATCAATATACGCATCGTATTCACAACCTTCTCCATCAAAGACAGTGATACTATCACCCTGCTTTAAACGAAGAACATTAATAAGATAATTTACCTGAGTCGCATCAAGTGGGACCACGAGGGGATGTTCAGAAATAATATCAGCTGGAATGTGAATTCGTTTATGTGACATACTCTTGGCGTAATCTATATTATTAAAATGAATCGATCAACACAAACTCACGTGGCGCTGACCGTAAAACGTCTTTACCATACATATCAATCACTGCAAAACTTAAACCACTTCTTTGCTTTTTTGATAAAGGATTGGCTTATAGGGTGCACTTCCTCACCGCTGATTTCAGCAAACTGAGTTAAAAGAGATTTCTGTTCAGAAGTAAGATTCGTCGGTGTCTCAACAACCACGCGCACAATTTGATCTCCTCTACCATAACCGCGTAAATCGGTAATACCCTTACCTTTTAAACGGAATAATTTTCCTGTTTGTGTCCCTTCAGGGACTTTCAAGGTTGTTTTGCCTTCAAGTGCCGGTATTTCTACAGCGCTCCCTAAAGCTGCTTGCGTAAAACTGATAGGCATTTCACATAAAATATCGTCTCCATGCCGTTCAAATATTTCGTGTTTTTTAACATGTATGACAATATACAGGTCCCCGGCTTCTCCACCGCGAGCTCCATCCTCACCCGCACTGGTCATACGCAAACGAGACCCGGACTCTACACCAGCAGGTACTTGTACTGACAATTCTTTCTTTATATGAATACGGCCATCTCCACGGCACTTTTTACAGGGGTTTTCAATGACTGAACCGATACCGCCACATTTTCCGCATGTTCTCAGAATATTAATAAAACCGGCATTGCTTGTTACTTGCCCTGAACCACCACAACTTTTACAGGTCGTTTTTTCCGTCCCTGGCTCGGCCCCCTCACCTTTACAGCTCTGACAGGTTGTTAGTTTCGGTATTTCAATCGTCTTTTCAGTACCAAATGCGGCTTCTTCAAAATCTATCTCAAGATCATAGCGTATGTCCGAGCCATGTATCGCACCCCTTTTACCTGGTGCCTGCGTATCATCACCAAAGAATGCATCAAAAATCGAACCACCGCCGCCACCACCGCCAAAGTTACCCATAAAAGTACGGAGAGCTTCTTCAAGATCAATCCCAAAACCCCCGCCGCCGCCAAAACCGCCGGCACCACCGCTCACGTACGCATCGTGACCAAACTGGTCATAACGCATTCTTTTTTCAGGATCTCCCAGAACCTCATAGGCAACGGTTATTTCCTTAAACGTTTCTTCTGCTTGATGATCTCCCGGATTCTTATCAGGATGATATTGAACGGCAAGTCTTCGGTATGATTTTTTTATTTCACCATCTGTCGCTTCTGTTGTTACTTCTAAAATCTTATAATATGATCTCTTTATCTGCATAATCTCGATCCTTTACATAAATAAAAATGCAGGAATATATCGATTAGCCTTACGTGTTAAAAGATATATCCCTACACTTGTTTACAACTTATTTTTTATCGCCTTCACCGACATCTTCATAGTCTGCATCAACGACATCATCATCTTTCTTCTTCCCAGCATCCGGACCGGCACCTGCTGCACCTGCACCTTCAGGACCTTGCTGTCCTGGATTTGCCTGCTGGTATTTTTCACTCGCTTCTTTATACATTATTTCAGATATTTTATGTGAAGCTTGCGTCACTTCTTCCATTGCTTTTTTGATATTTTCAACGGAACCGCTTCCCAGAATCGACTTAAGGCTCTCTATCGCCTTTTCTACTTTTTCTTTTTCTTCAGCTTCTACTTTATCTCCGCATTCTTTCACTGTTTTCTCTGTAGTGTAGACAAGCGTATCGGCTTGATTGCGGGTCTCAACTTCTTCTTTCTTTTTCTTGTCTTCATCAGCATGCGATTCAGCTTCTTTAACCATCTTCTGAATCTCCTCATCTGAAAGCCCGCTGGACGCTTCAATCTTAATCTTCTGCTCCTTACCTGTTGCAAGGTCCTTTGCAGACACGTGGACAATGCCATTTGCATCGATATCAAACGTTACCTCAATTTGAGGAACGCCACGCGGTGCGGCAGGAATACCAACAAGATCAAATTTACCAAGTGTTCTGTTATCACCAGCCATTTCGCGTTCACCCTGTAAAACATGAATACTTACTGCAGTTTGACTATCCGCCGCAGTAGAAAAGATCTGGCTTTTGCGTGTCGGAATAGTAGTATTTTTCTCAATGAGACGTGTGCTTACATTGCCGAGTGTTTCGATCCCAAGTGAAAGCGGTGTCACATCAAGAAGCAATACATCTTTTACATGACCGCCTAAAACTGCGCCTTGTATTGCAGCACCGATTGCAACAACTTCATCAGGATTAACACCCCTGTGCGGCTCTTTGCCTTTAAAGATGTCTTTTACGATTTGTTGAACAGCCGGCATACGTGTCATACCACCAACAAGAACCACTTCATCTACATCTTCAGGTTTAAATTTACCGTCTTTCAACACTTGATAAACAGGACCTTTTATCCTTTCAAGCAAATCTTCCGTTAACTGCTCAAGCTTTGCTCGTGATAAAGACATGTTTAAATGTTTTGGTCCGCTTGCATCAGCAGTTACAAACGGCAAACTGATTTCAGTTTGCATAGTAGATGAAAGCTCGATCTTTGCCTTCTCAGCACCTTCTTTTAATCTTTGAAGAGCCATTTTATCACTTCTCAGATCGATTCCCTGTTCCTTTTTAAACTCAGCAGCAAGCCAATCAATAATTTTTTGATCAAAATCATCTCCACCAAGATGAGTATCACCGTTTGTTGCCTTTACCTCAAAAACACCCTCACCCAATTCAAGAACAGAAATATCAAATGTACCGCCACCGAGATCAAATACTGCTATCTTCTCATCTTTTTTCTTTTCAAGCCCGTATGCAAGAGATGCCGCAGTCGGCTCATTGATAATACGTAATACCTCAAGACCAGCAATCTTTCCGGCATCTTTTGTTGCCTGTCTCTGGCTATCATTAAAATACGCAGGAACAGTAACAATTGCTTTATTTACTTTTGTTCCAAGAAAATCTTCAGCAGTTTGTCTCATCTTCTGCAAAATTATCGCAGAAATTTCAGGCGGGGTATACGTCTTACCAGCTGCTTCAATTACCGCATCACCATCGGCCGACGCAACGACTTTATACGGAACAATCTTTTCTTCAGCTTTCACTTCAGATTCTTTGCGCCCCATAAAACGTTTGATCGAGTAAACAGTATTATCCGGATTAGTTACCGCTTGACGTTTTGCTGCAGCACCAACAAGTCTTTCACCAGCCTTAGTGAATGCAACGGTAGAAGGTGTCGTTCTTCCGCCTTCAGCGTTGGGAATAACCACCGGTTCACCGTTTTCAACGATTGCAACACATGAATTTGTAGTTCCTAAATCGATACCAATAATTTTTTCAGACATAGTATTGTCCTCCTTTTTCTTTTATGTTTATAAAAGCAAGTAATATGCCAATAATATCCCAGACCAAAATTTGCATAAACAATTAATAATTAAGCGGATAGGAATAACGGTAATTTGGGATAAACGGCACACAAGAGACATTATGTCTCAACGTTAAGTTTATTACTCGTCTTTGACACTATCTTGAGTAGCAGCTTCCTCTGAAGATGACAGTGGTTTTGCCACTTTTACCATAGAAGGGCGAATCAGTCGATCATTCAGCAAATACCCTTTTTGCATTTCCTCAACAACAACATTTTCAGGATACTCATCGGTTTCTTCGCTCATAACAGCTTCGTGTTTATGCGGATCAAATTCCTCACCAACCGATGTTATAGTCTTCAACCCCACACTTTCCAAATATTTGTGGAATTGCCCATCGATTAGCCCAATGCCTTCTTTAACCTTGAGAACATCAGACGTATCGGTAATATTCATAACTGTACGATCAAAATTATCGAGTATTGGGAATAACCCTTTTATAAAATCTGTATTAGCAAATTTTAAAATATCGCTTTTATCTTTTTGTACACGTTTACGGTAATTTTCAATATCAGCCAAAGATCTCATAAACTTGTCATGATTTTCATCTGCCTTATCGGCTTTATCTTTTAGCGCAGTATACTCATCATGAGTTAAGGTTACATCTTTTTTCTCAGCCTTTTTGTCTTTTATCTCGTCCGGTGCTTTTTCTTCTTCATGTTTTTTCTTATGCTTCATCATTATCATCCCTCAAAAATTGTTAATGTATCGATATTGGAATTGAAATAATAACAGAGGTTATTAATTTGTCAAATAGTTTCAATTTCTGCTATGATCATCTTGAGCGCTTTTTTAGGATCGCTGTGTGCAAGAACAGGGCGCCCGATAACTAGGTAATCGCTCCCTGCCCGTATTGCTTCAATCGGCGTCATGGTTCTTTTCTGATCACCGCTTTGCGACCATTCAGGCCTGATCCCAGGAGTTAAGATAATAAAATCTTTTCCGCATGCACGCCTTATTGTCCGTATCTCTTGAGCGGATGCAACAACACCGTTTAGCCCGGCATTCTTTGCGAGTTTTGCAAGATGAACAACCTGTTTTTTAATTTGTCTTCTTATATTAAGTTCATTCTTTAATATTTCATCATTAAGACTGGTGAGACACGTTACTCCTAAAATGCTCGGCATGGTAACACCCTTTTTGAGTGAAACTATTTCAGCACCGCTTACCGCCTCTCTCATCATGGCAGTGCCACCTGATGTATGAACATTAAATATATCAACACCGAGTGCAGTTGCAGACTCCGAAGCCTTTCTCACGGTATGAGGAATATCATGAAATTTGAGATCGAGAAAAACCTTACAACCATTGTCTTTTACCATCTTAACAACATCCGCTCCCTCTGAAGTAAAGAGCTGACTACCAATCTTAAAGAAAGAAACATCACCTTTAAGCATCTTCACATACTTCTGTGCCGAGCTAATATCCTCAACATCCAGCGCTATAATTATCTCACCCTTCATATTTATCTCCATTTATTACTACTTATTAATCTTTATTATCTTTTATCCCCCCGTTATATCCACCGCGTAGGTGGAACAGAGGCTGTTCCACCTACGCGGTGGATATAAAAAAAAAGGGGGGGGGAGGTGGCGTAGCACAAGTTTTTAGTTGAGTTTTGTTTTTAGTTGGTTGATGTCTTCAATGTCTTTGTCTTGCAAGTACTCTTCCAATCCTTTTATTATTTCATATGGTGCCTTCGGATTATAAAAGTTTGCTGTACCGACGCTAACTGCTGTTGCTCCCGCTAGTAAAAACTCTAATGCACTTTCAGTATCTTCAATACCACCCATACCTATTATTGGTATATCATATTTTTGCGCTAACTGCCATACCATTCTTACCGCGACAGGTCGTACGGCAGGACCACTCAACCCACCGGTAATATTTCCGATCTTTGGTTTCATTGTATTTACATCAATAGACATCCCAAGCAAGGTATTTATTAGACTCACTGCATCCGTTCCGGCTTGAATCGCAACTTTTGCAAATACTTTAATATCTGTTACATTCGGTGAGAGCTTTGTAATAATCGGAAGCTCGGTTACTTTACGAACTCTGTGCACTACATCAAACGTCGCTTTAGGATCCACACCAAATGCTATACCGCCTTTTTTTACATTTGGACACGATATATTAATCTCAAATGCTGATGCGATACCGGTTTCAGCGATCTTCTCAGTGAGTTCAGCATATTCACGTGGCGAGTCACCGGCAATATTTACAATGATCGGCATTCTAAGGGTTTTTAAAAACGGCAGTTTGTTTTTAACAAACATATCAAACCCGGGATTCTGGAGCCCAATAGCATTTAAAATACCTGAGGGTGTTTCAACAATGCGTTGTGGCGGATTTCCTTTTCTCGGATTGAGCGTTATCGTCTTAGTAACTAAAGCACCAAGTTTTTCTATATCAACACATTTAGCATATTCTTCGCCAAACCCGTACGTTCCAGAACTCACCAGTACCGGGTTTTTTAAACTCAGTGACCCAATATTAACTTCCGTGTACGGTTTTCTTGTCATATGCTATTCCCAAATAATTGTGCTGGCCTCAAAAACTGGGCCCTCTTTACAAACTCTCTGATACTCATACCCATCAGGCGCTTCATCGCTGACTACCTTAACAACACATCCCATGCATGCACCAATACCACAGGCCATATATTCTTCAAGTGATACCTGGCACAACACATCGCTATCCTTAGCAATCTCTGATACCGCTTTGAGCATACCTTTAGGGCCGCATGTATATATCACCTTACCGTCACTACCCTCAGCGAGCTCATTTTTTAGCAACTCTGTTACCAATCCTTTTTCACCAATCGAACCATCATCTGTTGCTATGCGCACATCACACCCTATACCAGAAAAAGCGTCCTGACAAACAAGTTCATCTTTATTTTGCGCGCCCAACAACACTGTTACATTCTTGCCGATTTTTTTTGCTAACAAATAAAGTGGCGCAATACCAACTCCACCACCAACAAGAATTGCCTGAGCACCATCCTTTATTTCAAAACTATTTCCTAAAGGCCCCATAACATCTATCGATTCACCCGCTTGGGCAGTAGTCAAAGCTGAGGTACCTTTACCGACAACCTTATATATGATTGAAAGTCGTGTACCGTCAGTATCATACACACTAAACGGACGACGAATCAAAAGACTTCTACCATGCACACGAAGAGATACAAACTGCCCGGGAACAATCTGACTGGCAATATCACGCGCTGAAATCTGCAAATAATAATAATTCTCGTTTATTTGCGCATTTTTTACTATCTCATATTCTTTTTGCACTATATTCATTATGAAGGTATTCCCATATGATATTCTTGCAATGCTTTAACCGTTAGTTTTCTCTTTGCCATTTCATCAATACCGTTAACCACTGCTTGCGCGGCTGATAATGTAGTAATGATCGGAACATTATGCGCAACGGCAGTTGATCGTATCTTTACCTCATCTTCAAGAGGAATTTGCCCTGAAGGAGTATTAATAATAAGATCAATGTCATCGTTCTTAATATAATCCAATATGTTTGGACGTCCCTCACTTACTTTAAAAAGCGGTACAGCATCAATCCCGTTATTCTTGAAAACTTTTGCGGTCCCGCTAGACGCAACTATTTTATACCCAATATCAAGTAATCGTTTAGCAATAAATACTATTTTTCGTTTATCTTGATTTTTTACACTGATAAATACTGTGCCACTCATTGGCAATTTCTGCCCGGTACCCATCTGCGATTTTGCAAATGCAAGCCCCATAACTGAATCGATACCCATTACTTCACCCGTTGATTTCATTTCAGGCCCGAGAAGAATATCGACTCCCGGAAACCGTATAAACGGTAAAACCGCTTCTTTGACAGAAAAATGATCTATCGTAACCTCTTCCGTAAAACCAAGTTCTTTCAATGTTTTTCCTGCCATCACTTTTGCCGCAATTTTTGCAAGCGGCACACCGATCGATTTACTCACAAACGGTATCGTTCGTGATGCACGCGGATTCACTTCAAGTACATATATAACATCATTTCTTACCGCAAACTGAATATTCATCAACCCCTTAACATTCAGCTCAAGAGCTAATACATGCGTGTCCTTTTTGATCTTTGCCGCAATCTCATCTGAAAGAGAAAAATACGGAATTATGCATGCGCTATCACCGGAATGTATTCCCGCTTCTTCAATGTGCTCCATTACCGCACCAACAACAACAGTTTCTCCGTCAGATACTGCATCAACATCTATTTCAACCGCATCTTCAAGAAACTTATCGACCAAGATCGGATGATCAGGTGACACCTTTACTGCATGGGTCATATATTCAACGAGTGACGCCTCATCAAAAACTATTTTCATTGCTCGACCACCCAAAACATATGAAGGTCTCACAACAACAGGATAGCCAATATCCTTTGCAATACTTATCGCTTGATCAGTATTTATCGCGGTACCATTAGCTGGTTGGATCAGACCAAGCTTTTTAAGCATCTTCTGAAATTTCTCTCTGTTCTCAGCGACATCTATACTTTCAGGAGATGTACCAATAATATTTACCCCTGCTTTTTTAAGCCTTAATGCAAGATTAAGCGGGGTCTGCCCACCTAACTGTACAATTGCACCAGAACATTCTTCACGTTCATAAATATTTAATACATCCTCAAACGTAAGCGGCTCAAAATATAATTTATCCGACGAATCATAATCAGTGGATACTGTCTCCGGATTACTGTTAACCATTATTGTTTCATACCCGTCCTCTTTTAAAGCAAATGATGCATGCACACAACAATAATCAAACTCGATACCCTGGCCAATTCTATTTGGCCCGCCACCAAGGATCATAATTTTCTTTTTATCAGTTTTTCGTACTTCATCATCAGTTATCTGGGCTACATTCCCTGCATCATCAACATGATAAAACGGCCGTTGATAAGTAGAATAATAATATGGTGTATACGCCTCAAACTCAGCTGCACAGGTATCAACAAGCTTATATACAGGCTCTATCCCCATCTCTTTTCTCATAGAACGCACTGCAATTTCATCTAACCCTGTTAAGCACGCAATCTGCACATCGGAATAACCGAGTTCTTTTGCCCTAAAAAACAATTCGTGTTCATTTTTTAAAGATTGAGGATCTTTAAACGCCTTTACCTTTTCTTTAAACTCCACCTCAAAATCAATGATATCTTTAATATTATGTAAAAACCACTTATCTATCTTTGTGAGATCAAATATATCTGAGACAGTAAATCCTGTTTTAAACGCTTGAACAATTGCAGATATTCTATCTTCACGCGGCACAAGAAGTTTTTGCCTGAGTTCGTCTCTGCTGGTTGTCGTAAGCTCCATAGCATCGGCAACAAGACCAAACCGCTTTATTTCAAGGGACCGCATCGCTTTTTGCATTGCCTCCTTAAACGTAGACCCGATAGACATCACCTCACCGACAGATTTCATCTGTATCGCTAAAGTAGAATCAGCACCCGGAAACTTTTCAAATGCAAATCGCGGTATCTTAACCACACAATAATCTATTGATGGCTCAAAACATGCAGTTGTTTCTTTCGTAATATCATTGGGTATTTCATCTAAGGTGTATCCTACGGCAAGTTTTGCGGCTATCTTTGCTATAGGAAAACCTGTCGCCTTTGATGCAAGTGCAGAGCTTCTGGATACACGAGGGTTCATTTCAATTATGACCATGCGGCCATTAGCAGGGTTGACTGCAAACTGTATATTCGACCCTCCTGTTTCAACACCAATTGCACGAATAATTTTTTTAGATGCATCACGCATTTCCTGATAACATTTATCAGAAAGTGTTTGTGCAGGCGCTACCGTGATACTGTCACCGGTATGGATCCCCATCGGATCAAAGTTTTCAATAGAGCATATGATAACGACATTATCTTTTTTGTCGCGCATCACCTCAAGTTCAAATTCCTGCCACCCCAATAAACTTTCTTCTATTAACACTTCACTTACCGGACTGTATTCAATACCTTTTGCGACAATAGTTTCATATTCTTCTTTATTGTATGCGATACCGCCACCAGTTCCCCCTAAAGTAAAACTAGGTCTTATGATAAGCGGATAGGTGCCGATGTCGCTGGCAATCTTGCGTGCATCTTCAAGGTTTTTTGCATACCCCGACTTTGGCAGATCAAGACCGATCTCAATCATGGTCTTTTTAAAAAGTTCTCGATCTTCACCTTTTTTAATAACATCAGCTTTCGCGGCAAGCATTTCAACATTGTATTTATCTAATATTCCTTTATCAGCGAGTTCAATCGCAACGTTAAGGCCAGTTTGACCTCCAAGTGTTGGAAGAACTGCATCAGGACGCTCTTTTTTAATGATCATTTCAATAATCTCTGCAGTAATCGGTTCAATATATGTCTTATCGGCAAATTCAGGATCAGTCATAATGGTTGCCGGGTTACTGTTGATCAAAACAACTTCGTATCCTTCTTCGCGTAACGCTTTACATGCCTGCGTTCCCGAATAGTCAAATTCACATGCCTGACCAATAATGATCGGTCCTGATCCTATAAGTAAAATCTTTTTTATGTCTGTACGCTTTGGCATGTACTATTCCTAATTTCTCATGTCTAATTTTTGTGTTTTTCCATTAGTTCTGTAAACATTTCAAATAAATATTCTGAATCATGCGGTCCCGGTGAAGATTCCGGATGATACTGCACACTGAAAAGCGGTTTTTGTGTATGCCGTAATCCTTCACAGGTTTTATCATTTAAATTGATATGTGTCTGGTCAATCTCTTTTGGTAATGTCTTCATATCTATTGCAAACCCATGATTTTGAGAAGTGATTTCAACTCTTTTTGTGGGGATATGCATAACCGGTTGGTTTCCTCCACGGTTACCGAATTTCAACTTATATGTTTTGCCGCCTAACGCTAAACCAAGGAGCTGATGCCCAAGGCAAATCCCAAATATTGGAACCTTACCAATACACTGACTGATTGTTTCTACTGCATACGGTAAGCCTTCAGGGTCTCCGGGACCGTTTGACAAAAATAAGCCGTCAGGTTGTATCTTCATGATCTGGTCATATTTTGTTGATGCCGGAAATACATGACAATCGCATCCACGTTGACGTAACATGCGAAGAATATTCAACTTTATTCCAAAATCCATTACTGCAACCTTGTATTTTTTCTTTGGCAAGGGAACAGTTTTATCTCCCGGCAACCACTGAGGGCTTAATACATTATCTGGGTCCCAATGGTATGTTTCTTTTGAGGTTACTTCCTGCACAAGATCACGTCCAACAAGACCGGGCGATTTTCGCGCTTTTTCAACAAGTGTCTTTAAGTCAGCTTCGACCGTTGTGATAATACCTTTTAACGCGCCATTGATGCGTGTCCGCCTCGTTATTGCACGGGTGTCTACTCCTTCAATACCGATAATATTATTTTTCTTTAAGTAGTCATCTAGAGACATGTTCGAACGATAATTACTAAATATAGTGCTCTTCTCATGAACAACAAAGCCTTCAACCCATGGACGGCATGACTCAACATCAATATCGTTGATACCATAGTTACCTATCAAAGGATAGGTCATGGTAACGATTTGCCCCTTGTAGGAAGGATCGGTAAGAATTTCCTGGTACCCCATCATACTGGTATTAAAAACAACTTCTCCGTCTTTCTCTCCTGTCGCACCAAACGCACGCCCCACAAAAACTGATCCATCTTCTAACGCTAAAAATGCTTTCATGAATTCGTTCATCGCCTTTCGTTCACACCCATAAAATTTATAAATAAATTTTTCTGGGTATTGTCCCCGTAGGGGATCGTTCATCGCAAAAACTTTTTCCTTTTGCCGTTTTACTTATTAATATCATAAACGGTTTTACCGTTTACGATTGTCATATACACTTCACCCTTAAGTTTCCATCCATGAAACGGGGTGTTCCTACTTTTTGATGCAAATGTATTTTTATCCACAACATACTCTTTTTTCGTATCAACAACAGTGATATCGGCAAAACATCCCTTCCCTAAAGATCCTCTTTTATCGAGCTTGAATATTCTTGCCGGGTCAGTAGAAAACTTTTTTACAAGATCAGTTAAACTTAATACCTTCTTTTCAACAAGCTCAGTTATCGCAAGGCCAACTGCTGTTTCAAGACCAATAATACCAAATGGTGCGTAACTAAACTCAAGATCTTTTTCATAATCGGTGTGCGGCGCGTGATCCGTTGCTATAACACCAAGCGTCCCATCTTTTAATCCTTCAATAATACTTTCTCTATCTTTTGCGGTTCTTAGCGGAGGATTCATTTTTAGGTGGGTGTCATATGAAGTTAAAACCTCATCAGTGAGAGAAAAGTAATGTGGCGCTGTCTCAGCAGTTACCTTTACGCCTGCTTTAATTGCATCACGTATCAGCGCAACACTACCCGCAGTACTCGTATGAGCGATATGAATTTGTGCACCGGTATGCTTACTCAATATTAAATCACGTGCAACCATAACGTCTTCTGCAGCATTAGGAATACCGGCAAGACCAAGAACAGTAGACCAATACCCTTCATTCATGGCACCTTTTTTCGCTAAACTCTTATCTTCACAGTGTAAAATGAGCGGTAACCCAAACATCGTCGCATATTCCATTGCGCTGCGCATTAAATCCGAATCATCGACTGAAAAACCGTCATCTGATACCGCTACAACACCGGCATCTTTTAGTTCTGCCATTTCAGAAAGTTCTTTACCCTCCTGTTTCTTTGTAATTGCTCCAACAGGAAAAACATTGACTACTCCTTCGCTTTTAGCTTTTGCATGTATAAATTCTACCGTTTCAGAATTATCAATTACCGGATACGTGTTAGGCATACAAAAGACAGCGGTAAAACCACCTTTTGCCGCGGCTCGAGTACCGCTTGCAATTGTTTCTTTATCTTCCCTACCTGGTTCACGTAAATGGGTATGGACATCAATAAAACCGGGAAACACGTGCTTCCCTGTCAGATCAATTGTTTCCACTCCTTCTCCTACCGTAATATCTTTTGCTACCTCACAAATATTATTTCCTTTAATAAGAATATCACTAATACCATTAATATTATTTGCGGGATCAATCACATGCCCATTTTTTAATAGTTTTTCCATACAGCACCTACCTATTCATCATTATCTGCAAACTTATTCTTTTTTATACTCGACACTAAAAACAAAACTGCCATCCGAGTTGCAAGACCATTAGTCACCTGATCAAGAATCACCGACTGAGGACCATCTGCAACCTCACTTGATATTTCAACCCCTCGATTGATCGGTCCTGGATGCATGACAATAATATCTTCTTTTGCACATGAGAGTTTTTCTTTTGTCAGGCCATATAACCGCGCATATTCACGTATTGAAGGAAACACATTACTCATAAGCCGTTCATTCTGTACACGCAACATGTACACCACATCTACCTCTCGCAAAGCACTCATAAAATCTGTCTGTACCGTTACCCCCATCTGTTCTATACCGGCTGGAATCAATGTCCGCGGCCCAACAACAGTAACTTCTGCACCCAGTTTTGTCAGCCCCCATATATTTGATCGGGCAACCCTACTGTGGGTAATATCGCCAACAATGGCGACTTTTAAGCCTTCAATTTTTCCCTTTTTCTCTTTCAACGTATATAAATCGAGTAAGGCCTGCGTCGGATGTTCGTGAGATCCATCTCCCGCATTAATAATAGATACGTCAGGGAAAGCATTGGCAACAAGCTGTGGCGCACCAGAATCAGAGTGGCGTATAATAATAATGTCTGCCTTGAGCGCTTGAAGGTTACGTATCGTATCTTTGAGTGATTCACCTTTTGTAACACTACTTGTCGGTGATGAAATATTTAAGATGTCTGCGCTTAATCGTTTTGCTGAAAGCTCAAATGATGCCCGTGTACGTGTGCTTGGTTCGAAAAAGAAGTTTACTACAGTCTTACCACGCAAGGCCGGCACTTTTTTGATCGGCCGAAGAGATATCTCTTTAAACGAATCGGCAGTTTCTAAAAGTAGCTCTAGTTCTTCTTTCGACAGATCCCGTATCGTTAAGAAATCTTTTTTTGTCCAGACAGCCATAGCTTTCCCCTCTACTCATCAACAACAATGATTTCTTCTTCATTATCAGTATCTTGCAACTTTACTTTTACACTTTCATCATTTGATGTCGGAATATTTTTTCCTACATAATCCGGTCGAATCGGCAGTTCCCTATGACCCCGGTCAATAAGTACCGCAAGCTGAATTTTTGCCGGCCGACCAATATCAATCAAGGCATCAAGCGCAGCACGTATTGTCCTGCCCGAAAAAACCACATCATCTACAAGAATAATAATTTTGTCGGTAATATCAAAATTAATTTCCGTTTTCTTCACTTCAGGCTGTTTTTGTCTTAGAGCTAAATCATCACGATAAAATGTAATGTCTAATGCACCCATTGGCACTTTGATCTTCTCAATATCATTGATGCATTTTACAATACGTTCAGCAATATACACACCGCGTGTCCTGATCCCCACAATAATAATATCATTTGCGCCTTTATTCTTCTCAAGGATCTCATGACTGATACGGATTATTGCCCGTTCAATCGCCTTATCATCCATTATCAGCTTATCTTTCATCTTTTCTCCACTCCATATATTCTAATTTTATGCAAAAAAAAAGACTGCTATCAGTTATTGATAGAGTCTTCATTGATCTTTTGTATACGTTTTTTCATTTTTTATCCTTTGCCAGTCTCTCAGGACCAGCTTAAAAGGTTCAGTATCTATAATACACTCTACTGAGCTAATGTCAAGGGCAATTTATATTTTCTTATATTACAAAGAAAAAACTGTTTTAAACGTAGAGCTTTTCCTCTCTCAACACCTCTTTAATAGTTGGCACAGCGTCATTTATATCTACGAGTGTTGATTTTGAATCTTTTCTCATTTTTATTTCCACTTTACCGTCTTTAAAGCTATTTTTTCCCAAAATAAGCTTTACCGGATAGCCAATTAAGTCTGCATCTTTGAACTTTACACCGGGCGAGACCTGTCTATCGTCTATAACTACCTCTACCCCCTCCTGCAATAGATACTTATAAATCTCATCAGCTGCCTTAAACAGTTCCTCATCTTTACCTATAGGTAGAACAACAACCTCATATGGAGCTATTGTTGTCGGCCAGATAATGCCATTTTCATCATGGTTTTGCTCAATAATAGCTGCAACCGTACGCGAAACACCTATCCCATAGCACCCCATAACGATTTCTTTTTTTCTCCCGTCCTTATCTAAATACATTGCACCTAACGATTGACTGTATTTTGTGCCTAACTTAAAGACCTGCCCTACTTCAATACCTCTTTTAATCTCTAGCGTACCGGCACATTTTACACACTGATCACCTGTTTTTACCACACCAACATCAAAGTAGTCATCAACGACAAAATCACGCGGGTCATTAACATTTTTAAAATGTTTATCACGTTTATTTGCACCGGTTATAGCATTCGTGATCCCTTTGAGTGACATGTCAGCAATAATACGTATCTGCAATCCGACTGGTCCAGAAAAACCAAGCGGCGCACCGGTTACCTTCTCAATAGTCTCCGGATCAGCCAGAACAACATCATCTGACTGTAAAATCTGTTTTAGTTTAACCTCATTAACATCAACATCACCACGAATAATAACCGCTATCGGTTCACCGCCGACTACATAAATCAGTGTTTTGATAAATTTCACCGGAGCAGACTTAAAAAAGACCGTTAATTCTTCAACTGTTCTGAGATTAGGTGTATCAACCTCTTCCATATCAAGAACACTTTCATCTTCTATGCGTACAGAAGGAATCCTTTCTGCGAGTTCCGCATTTGCCGCGTATCCGCATTGCTCACAGAGTGCAATCCCATCTTCACCGCTTGGTGCAAGCACCATAAACTCATGAGAAATATTTCCGCCCATAACACCAGTATCAGCCTTAACAGGCACAGCCTTCAGTCCACAGCGTTTAAATATCGCTTCATATGATTTGAACATATAATGATATGTATTATCGGCACTTTCATCATCAACGTCAAATGAGTATCCGTCTTTCATGATAAATTCTTTTGCGCGGATCACACCAAAACGCGGTCGTATTTCATCACGAAACTTTGTTTGTATTTGATAAAAGTTTAACGGAAGCTGCTTGTATGAGTTCACTCTCCTCGACACAATATCAGTAATGATCTCTTCGTGTGTCGGGCCGAGAATAAATTCTTTGCCTTCACGATTTTTGCACTTCATCATCAAGTCACCCATAAGATCATACCTTCCGCTTCGATCCCATATTTCACGTGGCTGTAAAACAGGCATCATAAGCTCAATTGCGCCGGCACGATTAAGTTCTTCACGAATAATGCGTTTTACCTTTTCAATAACACGCAGTCCTAAAGGTAAATAGGTATAGAGACCAGATGAAAGTTTCTGTATACATCCTGCACGAATCATCAGCTTATGACTTGCTATTTCAGCATCTTGCGGGTCTTCTTTAATTGTCGGGAAGAAACCGGTTGTATATTTCATTTAAGCCGCTCCAATTCTTTTATAAATTCTGGGACCAAATCTTTTTCTTTAACTTTCTTGACCACTTTACCTTTACGAAAAATAACACCTACTCCTTTACCGCCGGCAATACCGATATCCGCCTCACGCGCTTCCCCTGGTCCATTTACCACGCATCCCATCACAGCAACTTCAATCGGACGAGTGTAACTAGCCATCACTTTATCTATCTTTTTGGCAAGCTCGATCAGGTTCACTTCTGACCTGCCACAGGTCGGACATGCTATTAGTGTAGGACCAAATTCACGTAAATTTAAACATTTTAATATCTCTTTTGCTACTTTCACTTCGTTTATCGGATCAGACGTAAGGCTCACTCGCACCGTATCGCCTATACCGTCCACGAGGAGCGCCCCGATACCTATTGAGGACTTTATTGTTCCGGCAAAAGGAAGTCCACTGGCAGTAACACCGACATGAAACGGATAATCACACTTTTTTGCAAGCACCCTGTATGCCATAACAATATCACGTACATTAGATGCCTTCAGTGATATCTTTATATTCTTAAATCGTTCTTTTTCGAAAATCTTTAAATACGACAAAACACTATTCACTAAATCTGAAGCACCTTTTGACAAACCTGCGATACGTTTTGAATTCTTTTTTACTGATCCCGAGTTTGCACCGATACGGATAGGAATACCTCTGGCTTTACATGTTTTAATAACGCTCACAACCTGCTCACGTTTATATATATTTCCCGGATTAAGACGTACACAATCCGCATATTTCGCGGCTTCTATTGCCAAACGCCAATCAAAATGAATATCAGCAACAAGAGGTATCGTAATACCTTTTTGGATAGCTTCTAATGCGCGGGCACTTTCCTTATCTTTTACGGTCACTCTTACGATCTCACAGCCCTGACGTTCCAATAACTTTATCTGAGCAACTGTTTTACGGACATCTTTTGTATCAGTCGTTGTCATAGACTGTATCGATATTGGCGCAGACCCGCCAATAGGAACCTTCCCAACCATTATCTTTTTTGTCTTTCTTCTCTTCATTAAGGAATCCCTAATAAAAAATTAAAAGTACCGAAGGTACAAAATGCAAACCACCAAAAACACAAAAAAAGTGCCGAAGACGCAAAATTAAAAGTGCCGAAGGCACCTAGAAGAATCTTTTTATATCGTTAAAGGTAACAAACACCATAAGAGCAATTAATACTGTCAGGCCCACACGCTGAGCAATGTCCATTGCCTTAAAACTTATTGGTTTACCTTTAACAAGCTCAAACGTGTAAAACATTATGTGTCCACCGTCAAGGACCGGTATAGGAAGCATATTAATAACCGCAAGACTCACGCTTAATACCGCCATAAAATTAAAGAGATTTAGTATTCCCTTCTTCGCGGTTTCACCAGCTAATTGCGCAATGAATATCGGACCCCCCATACTGCTTGCAGGCAATTGTCGTGTTGCAATCATCCAGATCCCCTTATAAGTAAGCCCTGTAAGCTGCACGGTATGAGTAACACCGTTTTTTATAGCCCCAAAAAATCCCCGCCGTTCTTTTACAACAACCATGGAAGGGGTAATGCCAATAACACCAATATTATGTTCTCTTCCAAAAATATCTTTTATATTTTCTGCACGAGGTATAATCGGTATAACCACTTCAGTTTCACGATCATTCACTTTTCTTGTCACAGTAAATGCAAGTTCTTTTCCCGCGTTTGGATAAATTAACTTTACTAACTCATCCCATTTTTTTACCGGAGTGCCATTAACCGCAATAATATTGTCATCTTGTAGAAGACCTGCAATTTGAGCGGGGTAATCTTTCTTAACGCTACCAACATTTGATGTTAAAACCGGCATGCCGACAAAGAATATTCCGGAAAATATAACACATGCAAGAACAACGTTCATAATCGGCCCAGCCGCAACAATTGCTATTCTCGCAAATGGTTTTTTTGCAAAAAAATCATATGGCTCAGACGTATCTTTTTTACCCGGCTCATCACCTGCCATTTTTACATACCCACCTAATGGTAACGCGCATATTAAATACTCTGTATGTCCCCGTTTAATACTCACGAGTTTAGGCCCAAACCCTAAAGAAAACTTTTCGACACGCACCCCATTTAGTTTAGCAACAATAAAATGTCCCAGTTCATGAATAAAGACAATAACACCTAAAACAAATATTAGTGAAATAACGTATACCATAACTCTCCTTTAAATATAATCTGCTTTTATAAAAATGGGTACAGCCCCCTTTTTAAAACTGTTTTTCGTTTTGAATCTGTAGTCTCTGGTCTGTGGTCTTGCTCATTTCTTTATTTTCTATATACGCATGAGCTTGTTTTCGCGCCCATGCATCAACTTCTAACACAACATCAACCGAGGTACAAGGAATAACTTCGTGAGCGTTCATCACTCCCTCAACGATATAAGGTATATCCATAAAACCGATTTGCCCATCAATAAATTTACTTACAGCTACTTCATTTGCCGCATTAAATACCGCGGGTAATGTCCCCCCTCCGCGAGCTGCCTTATAGGCAAGTTTTAAACCCGGAAATCTTTCGGTATCAGGCTCGTCAAATGACAATGTTTTTAACTGCGTAAAATCAAGGTACTGGGCAATATTATTTTCTCTACCCGGATAAGTCAGTGCATATTGTATAGGTATTTTCATATCCGGCACACTGAGCTGGGCAAGAACAGACCCATCAATATATTCTACCATCGAGTGGATAATGCTCTCTTTATGTATAACTACTTCTATTTTATCAATATCAATACCAAAAAGCCATAGTGCTTCAATAACCTCAAGCCCTTTGTTTATCAGGCCCGCCGAATCGATAGTGACCTTTTTTCCCATTGCCCATTTCGGATGATCAAGCACTTCATCAAGTGTTACCGTTTGCAATTTTTCTCGTGACGTATGCAGGAAAGGCCCCCCTGAAGCGGTAATAATAATCCGCCTTATCGTGTTTGGATCAACACCATCAAGACATTGAAATATTGCGCTGTGTTCACTATCAACAGGCAGTATTCGTGCCCCGGACAATTTGGCAGCATTCATGACAAGCTCACCCGCTATGACAAGCACTTCTTTGTTTGCAAGTGCAATATCAATACCTTGCTCGACTGCTTTCAGTGTCGGCACGAGTCCGGCACTACCAACGACAGCTGAAACGACCATGGTATTATTTTTGTGTGCGGCAACTTCACAAAGGCCTTTAAGTCCGCTTACCACATGTACATTTCCCGCAACCTTCTCTTTGAGAAGTTCTGCAGAAGACTCGTCCCACACAGCAACGATTTCAGGAGAAAACTCATCTATTTGGCGTGCCAATTCATCTACTGCACTTTTTGCGGCAAGACCCACAACCTTAAAACCAGGAGTTTTGCGAATAACCTCAAGGGTACTTTGACCTATTGAGCCAGTTGATCCGAGTATTGATATGTATTTCATAATTCACCATAAAGGTGTCAATTAACAAATATTTTTAAGTACAGATATATCACAGGCGCGCAAAAAAGAAGACCATCAATAAGATCCATCACCCCGCCCATACCGGGGATAAAATGACCCGAATCTTTCACTCCGGCATCTCTTTTTAAAATTGATTCAAAGAGATCACCAATTTGTGAAACAAAACCAATAATGAGTCCAAGATATAACACATGATGCCAGGCAAGGCCCTGAACAAAAAATAATTTTCCTAAAACAGCACCACATACCGCACCAACTATTCCGCCAATGGCACCTTCAACAGTTTTCTTAGGACTGATAACGGGTGCAAGTTTATGCCTGCCAAAAAGATTGCCGAAACCATAGGCAAAAATGTCAGAGAGATACACCATAACAAATATATAAAATATCAACCAGCCGCCACCATTAGGCTGCATATAATTTATTCGCATTAAAAAAGAGAAAAACCAGCTCACATAAAATACGGTACCAATTGATGCAAAAATCCCAAACATCGATCCCTCTATACCGTTTTTTATCCCGTATAATATTAGTAGCCCTACAAAAAACGCTAATATTACTAATGCAGAATAGTCATTAGGGATAAGGTTATGTATAGAAAAGAAAATAGACGATGAAAATACAATACCGGATGAGACAACATACAACTTAAATACAAAAACACCTTTCTTTTCAACCATGCTCAACACTTCATACATTCCAAAACCAACGAAAAGATTAGCCACAGTGAGAAGCAACCACGGCTGTGTATTGCTTGTCAGCAAGGTTACGGCAAAAAGAACCCCTAAAAACGCTGAACTTATCAATCTTTTTGCTAACATAAAAAACCTACATAAGTTAAAAGTTAAAAATATTGAAAATTATAATTTAAAAACAAAATAAATACTAATACTTAAACTGTACTTTTATTTCTTATCTTTATTAAGCCCGCCAAATCTTCGATCTCGCTGTTGATAGACATGTATCGCTTCAAGAAAATCATTTTCACGAAAATCAGGCCATAATGTTTTCGTAACATATAATTCAGTATACGATATTTGCCACAATAAAAAGTTACTCACCCTCATTTCACCGCTTGTACGAATAAGCAGTTCCGGATCAGGAATATTTTGTTTTCCTGTATATAAGCTCTGTGAAATCATCGCTTCATCTATATCTGTGGTCTTTATCTTTTTTTGCACGCATTGATCGGCAATGTCTTTTACCGCATCAACGATTTCCGGCCGCCCCCCATAGTTTAAGCACAACACCACCGTTAACTTATCATTGTCCTTTGTTGCTTGTTCTACATAATGTAGTTCACGCTGCACATCTTCTGGAAATTGTTCCGTCCTACCGATTGTTACAAGCCGCACATTATTATCAAGCATTTCCTTTAATTCCTGTTTTAAAAACTGTTTCAAAAGCTGCATGAGCGCTGCGATCTCCCTCTTTGGGCGCTTCCAATTATCAACAGAAAATGCATAAAGAGATAGGTATTTGACACCAATCTCACGACATGTTCGCACAACGGATCTAATCGAATCTGATCCTTCACGATGCCCTCTAACCCTCAAAAAACCCTTCGATGCGGCCCAGCGACCATTACCGTCCATAATAATAGCAATATGTTGGGGAGGGTTCTTAATGTCAATTTTTTCGAGCAGGCCAAGGGGCGTATTCTTTTTCATTATATTCTACCTATACAAAACGCAAGGCGATTCAATGAATCGCCTCACAACTCTCTTTACTTTATGTCCTCAATTATTCATCAAAAGACTGAATCGAGCAGCAGCGTTTCTCCACGTTCAGCACCAACCGATATTATCTTAATTTTAACACCGGCCAATTTCTCTATTCGAGCCAAATATTTTTGTGCATTAACAGGTAAATCTTCGTACCGTTTAACTTCGTTTGTGGATGTTTGCCATCCTTCGCACTCTTCATACACTGGCTCTGACTCATGTAACACATCTATATTAAGGGGGAAATCATAAATCATCTCACCCTTATATTTATATCCGGTACATATTTTTATTACCGGCAACTTGTCCAAAACATCCATCTTTGTTACCGCAAGGCTATCACAACCGTTGACACTAACCGCATGGCGAACAATAACAGCGTCAAACCATCCGCACCGTCGCGGCCGTTGTGTTGTTGCACCATATTCCAGACCTTCTTTTCTGATTTTTGCTGCTAAATCTTCAGGAAACTCAGTCGGAAACGGTCCTTCACCAACACGTGTTGTATACGCTTTTGCTATACCAATAACATTATCAATGCTTGTTGGCCCGACACCGGTACCGGTACAAGCACCGCCGGCAGTAGGATTCGATGAGGTTACAAAAGGATACGTACCAAAATCAACATCTAAGAGTGTTCCCTGAGCGCCTTCAAACAGGATATTTTTACCTTCTTTAATTGCACGATTAAGTAAAAGAGAAGTATTTGCGCTATACTTTCTTAATTTCTGGGCATAATCTGTATATGTCTCAAATATCTCATCAAAGGAGATTGGCTCCTCACCATATACTTTTTGAAGAACCAGATTTTTTTCCTCAAGATTAGCTTCAAGCTTTCTTTTAAATACGTCTTTATTGAGTAGATCACATAGCCTGATCCCTACACGAGAGAATTTATCCATATAGGCAGGTCCGATCCCCCGTCCAGTTGTGCCAATACGCAGAGAGCCCATTTTCTCTTCTTTAACAAGATCAAGCTTTCTATGATACGGAAAAATAATATGGCATGTTTCACTCACAAAAAGATTATTATCGATCGAGATGCCCTTTGTTGCCAATTCTTCAATTTCCTGTAAAAGCGCAAGCGGATCAACCACTACGCCATTACCGATCATGCATATTTTTCCTTTATGGAGTATTCCTGAAGGAATAAGATGGAGGATAAATTCTTCCGTACCGATCTTAACAGTATGCCCGGCATTATTACCGCCTTGAAAACGTATGACAACATCGGCTTTCTCAGTTAAAACATCTATGATCTTACCCTTACCTTCATCACCCCACTGCGCACCCACTAACACTAAATTTGGCATATTCTTCCTCACTCACGTTCAGCTAATTAATATCTTTAATCTCTATTATACGATAATTACATTTTCGTGCTATTCCAACAAAACAACTGTTGAGATTACTGTTTTTTGCCTACAAAAACAATCTATTTTTTATCAAATACTTCTTTTAACACTTCGTCTACACTCTTCACAAAAACATACTCAATATCATTTTTTACCTGCTTCGGCACAATATCAAGATCATTTTTGTTTGCCAGAGGCATGACTACTTTTTTAATATGTACCCTATGTGCCGCTATGGTCTTTTCCTTTACTCCTCCGATACGCAATATTTTTCCCATAAGAGTAAGCTCTCCGGTCATCGCGACATTCTTTTTCATGGGTTTTTTCAACAATGCTGACACAATAGAAACAGCAATAGCAGCACCTGCTGAAGGACCGTCTTTTGAAATAGCACCTTCCGGGATATGTATGTGCACATCAACTTTACGGTAAAAATCCTTTTCGACACCTAACTTTTTGGCAATAGACCGTATATAGGTCATCGCTGCCTGTGCGCTCTCTTTCATGACATCACCTAATTTACCGGTAAGAATCAATTTACCGCGCCCATCAACGATCGTTGACTCTACATATATAATATCACCACCGGTTGGTGTCCACGCTAAGCCTACGGCAACACCACAAGGCAGATTTTCGTCTACTTTGTTTTGCTGATATTTCGGGTTCCCCAAATATTTTTTCAGTGTCACACCTGATAGTGCTACTGATTTTTTGCTCTTTGACTCAACGATTTCTTTCGCTACTTTACGGGCAACTTTTGCAATCTGACGTTCAAGCCCGCGCACACCAGCTTCGGAAGTGTAATCACGAATAATATTCATGATCGCCTGATCATTAAACCGGAGACGTGTTTTACTCAAGCCGTTTTCCGTTATCTGTTTAGGGGCAAGATACTGTTTAGCGATATTCAGCTTATCGAACTCGGTATAGCTTGATATATCGATTATTTCCATACGATCACATAATGTTGGATGTATATTATCTATCACGTTCGCAGTCGTTATAAACATCACCTCAGATAAATCAAAATCGACTTCAAGAAAATGATCATTGAACATATTATTTTGTTCAGGATCAAGCACCTCTAGAAGCGCACTTGAAGGATCACCATGAAAATCTCTCGATAGCTTATCAATTTCATCAAGCAAAAAAACAGGATTTTTGTATTTTACTTTTCTTAAAGACTGAATAATCCTTCCGGGCAAAGCACCGACATAGGTTCTTCTATGTCCTCTGATCTCAGCTTCATCACGCACACCCCCTAATGATACTTTTACAAACTTACGCCCCAATGTGCGGGCAACTGATCGTGCAAGCGATGTTTTTCCTACTCCCGGGGGCCCAACAAAACAGATAATACTTCCCTTTGCATTGTTAGTCAGTTTTTTCACCGCTAGAAATTCAAGTATACGTTCCTTTGGATCTTCCAACCCATAATGATCTTCATTTAAAATCTTCTTTGCATGCCGCAGATCAAGATTATCTTTTGTTCGTTTATCCCAGGGAAGATCAAGTAATACATCAATATAGTTGCGCACAACCGTAAACTCCGGCGTAAACATATTCATACGAGACAAACGGTTGAGTTCTTTTAACGCTTTTTCTTCAACTTCTTTCGGCATACCGGCTTCAGCAATTCGGTTCTTTACCTCAGCGCCATCGCTCCCAAAACCAGGTTCTCTTCCAAGTTCTCGTTCAATCGCTTTTAACTGTTCATTGAGATAAAAATTCTTCTGGCTGTCTTCAATCTGTTTTTTAACTGAATCACTTAGTTTTTTTTCTATTCCTAATATTTCAAGTTCCAGCGTTAACAGTTCCATTAATTTTCTTAATCGTCCGGAAGATGACAGTAGTGAAAGAAGGTCCTGCTTATCCTGTATCTTAAATATCGCGTGCGCAGCAACAAAATCACTCAGTTTATCAGGGGTATCAGTTTCCTGGATAACACCGAGGATATCTTGAGGGATTTTTTGATTAAGCGTTACATACTGTTCAAAGAGATTCTTGACCGACCGGACAAGCGCCTCATTTTCTGTAGTCTTCTTTTCAGTTACGACAACATCTGATGTTCTAACCGAGAAATATTCTCTTAGATTGTGGTATTTCCGTATCCTTACGCGCCGCAGTCCTTCAGTCAAAAGCTTAATTGACCCATCAGGCAGTCTCATCGTCTGCAGTATGCGTGACAGGGTCCCAATCTCGTATATATCTTTCGGGGTAGGATCTTCTTGGTTAAACACTTTTTGTGTAGCAAATATAATAAGCTTGTTATCAAGCATTGCCTCTTCAACTGCTTTCACTGACCGTAATCTTCCGACAAGAACAGGGATAACGGTATTGGGGAAAACAACGATATCCTTAAGCGGTACAAGAGGAATGATTGCTTCTTTTACTTCTTTAACATCAGTATTATTTATATGTATACTCATTACTACGTTAAACCAATCACGCTGAGCGTTTTTTCTTTGATTCGACCATAAGGGGCGGTATTTTTCCTTCTACCGCTTCTTTTGTGATAACACATTTTTGCACATCTTTACGCGAAGGAACATCATACATAATATGCAGCATCATATCTTCCATTATCGAACGAAGCGCACGTGCACCCATACCTTTTGTAATCGCCTTTTCTACCAGTGCAGTCAATGCATCATCGGTAAACTCAAGGCCAACACCTTCTATTTCAAATAATTTTTTATATTGCTTAATTAAGGCATTTTTCGGTTGTGTGAGAATATGTATTAAATCCTCTTTAGTCAGTTCACCCAATGTAGCAACCACCGGGAATCGTCCAATAAACTCAGGTATTAATCCGAACTTTAAGAGATCTTCAGGTTCAACCATCTCGAGTACTTCGCCCACATTCTTTTTATCAATGCGGGTAAGATCAGTACCAAAACCCATTACTCTTTTACCTAAACGTCGCTTAATAATCTGAGGCAACTCGTTAAACGCACCACCACAGATAAAGAGAATGTGTGAGGTATCCACCTGTATAAATTCCTGATGAGGATGTTTCCTGCCACCTTTTGGCGGAACATTAGCAACTGTCCCCTCAACAAGCTTCAAAAGCGCTTGCTGCACTCCCTCACCCGACACGTCTCTGGTTATAGAAACATTATCAGTTGTTTTTGCTATCTTATCAATCTCATCTATATAGACAATACCGAGTTCAGCTTTTTTAGGATCATAATTAGCACTCTGCAAAAGTTTTAACACAACATTCTCAACATCTTCACCGACATAGCCTGCTTCAGTCAACGTTGTCGCATCAGCTATCGCAAACGGCACCTCAAGATACCTTGCCAGTGTCCGGGCAAGCAGTGTTTTCCCGGTTCCCGTTGGACCGACAAGAAGAATATTGCTTTTTTCTATTTCAACATCGCTTGTATCAACCGTACTATTAATACGTTTATAGTGGTTATGCACTGCAACCGCAAGACGCTTTTTTGCATGTTCCTGGCCGATAACATATTCATCAAGGAATTCTTTAACATTAACAGGTTTAGGAACAACAAACTCTTTACGGGGAGCCTCCGGCTCAACTACTTTCACCTTTTCTTTATCAAGGACATCTTTACACAAATGCACACAATCATTGCATATATAGACACCCGGTCCGGATATCAATTTATTGACTTCTTTTTGACCTTTACCGCAAAATGAACAGCGTGCAGAGTTTTTGTCATTAAATTTTGCCATTTTTGATCCTTACACTCTTACATAATACATATTTAAACTATTACTTTTTCACCGTTTCAACAACAGCATCGACCAACCCATAGTCTTTAGCTTCTTGTGCGGACATGAAGAAATCACGATCAGTATCTCTGGTGATCGCCTCTATATCCTGACCGGTGTCACTTGCCAAAAGCTTATTGAGATCTTCTTTTAAACGGTTAATTTCTCTTGCCTGAATGGTAATGTCCGCGGCAGAACCCTGCGCACCACCCCATGGCTGGTGTATCATAATACGCGCATGAGGAAGCGCATAACGCTTACCTTTTGTGCCGGCAGAGAGCAGTACTGCACCCATGCTTGCCGCCTGCCCCACACAGTATGTGGTCACCGGACATTTTAAAAAATGCATTGTATCGTATATTGCCAACCCTGCTGTGACAGATCCGCCAGGAGAATTAATGTAAACATTAATATCTTTATCCGGGTCTTCCATCTGTAAAAAAAGCATTTGAGCAACAACAAGGTTTGCAACCATGTCATCGATCGCGGTACCAAGGAATATGATCCTATCTTTCAATAATCGTGAATAGATATCATACGCACGTTCACTTCTACCGGTTGTTTCAATAACCATTGGTACGAGCATAATGCCTCCTCTTAACGTTATAATTATTTTTCTTTTACTTGTGCTTGTTCCCCAACGAAACGAATAACTTTATCTTCTCTAATCTTGTCTTTAAGGGTTTCAATTTTCCCATCTGAAACAAAATGTTTTTTTGCATCCATGTAGTTTTTACCCATACGTGCAGCAATTTCTTTTATTCGCTCATCAACATCCTGATCTGTTACACTGATATTTTCTGTTTCAGCCAAAACTTCAAGAACAAAGTAGAGTTTTACCTGACTTTCCGCTTTTTCTTTGAGCGATTCACGGAGCTTAGCTTCATCAGTCACTTCTGCTGCCTGATGCTGCTGATGCCGTTGCTTTTCGTCTTGAACAAGAAAATCAACTTGTTTTTCAACGAGTTCCGGCGGCACTTCGATCGACGTTTTCTTAACAAGGAATTCGCATATTTTGTTTTCCTTATCCATCCGCTTGATATCATCATTATAGCGGGACATCTCTTCACGTATCTTTGTCTTTAAATCATCTACTGAATTGATATCCATGCCAAGCTCTTTAACAAATTCATCGTTCAGTTCAGCAATCTTTTTAACTTTAATTTCTTTTACCGTCGTTTTAATAACCGCTTTTTTATTGCGATACTCTTCCTTCATATACTCTTTAGGTAAAGTAGTATCTATGTCTCTTGCCTCACCGATTTTAGCCCCAACAAGACCTTGAGCGAAGTTTGGATAAAAACCCTTCTCTTCAATAGGCCACAACAGATCTTTTGCGGAATCAATCGACGCACCATCAACAAATATTTCATAGTCAAGCTGTGCAAAATCCCCCATCTCGACACCACGATCACTGATCGGCTCAAAAGTTGCGTTACGTTCAAGCAGATTATTTACGGCACTATCAACATCTTTATCCTGCACATCCATTTTCTTAAGTTCAATATCAATACCCTTATATTTCGGCAGCTTAATCTCCGGACGTACCGTTACTTCCGCTTCAAAGGTAAGGGGGCTATCAGGCTTAAAATCTACTTTATTAATAGTAGGCTGTAATACAGGACGTAAATTATTTTCCTCAACAGCTTGAGAATAAGCAGATGGCAACAAACGTTTTAACACTTCTTGCTCAGCATCAGCCTTATAATGTTTTTTTACAACATCCATAGGAATCTTCCCTTTACGAAAACCGGGCATATTCGCTGAATTGCTTATTTCGCGATACACATCATTAAATACTTTCTGAACATCTTCCAGAGGAACTTCAACGCTCAGTATCTTTTTGTATTTTTTTACTTCTTTTATCTTCACATTCACAAAAATCACTCCTTTTCAATTATATAAGTTCAAATTTCTACATCTATCTATATAAAACCTGCATCAGGCGGACAGTAATAATATGCAAGAACCGTGTTAAAGTCAATATATTTGGGAATTATTTACCAATACGGGCTTCCGGTCGTCCCAGCACGTACAAAAGGGAGAAAAAAGAGCTTAAAATACTTTATAAAACACACATGTTGAGCATCTTAGGGCTTTACCCCCCTATTCTTCTACCCAGTAGCCAGAAAAACCTACCTCACCGGGAATAACACTATTGCGGAGAGACCCAACCTGAGAAAATATCATAGACTCATAATCATAAATATCGCCATATAAGACTCTAACACCCCTTGTTACACCGTCAGCATGCTTTGGGTACATGCCTTTTCCGTTAATAAGAAAACTATTTGAATAAAATGAAAACTGCGCTGTGTTACCTTTCAAGGTATTATGTCCTCGCGAAAAATCAGCACTGAGGACAAGCGCCTCTTTATCCGATATTAAAAGATATGTCCTTTTTGTAATAAAGTCAGCATAACTCATATTTTTGTTTTCGGGATACGTGGCACTAATACATGCAAAGGGAAGATCACCCCTTTTGGCAATAATATCCCGTGCAAGGAGCACTGCTTTATCAGAACCGATTATAGGGGTACATACCGCAGCAAGCACTTCATGAGAGGCTGTGTTGATATTAATCGGTGCACGATTACCCGCAAAACTGTTTATCCACGAATATACGGTAATATCATCAAAAAGTTTTCGTGAACCCCGATCAGGATCAACAACCTCAACATTATAAACACTCGGCGAGATCCCATCAATCAACAGCAATTCCTCAATATGCGTAATCGGCTTTTTATCCCGGTATGCAATAATGTTCTGAGCGCACTGTACTGCAATTTCTTGACTAACACCGTATTGCATAAAAAGCGATGTAATTAGCGCAAGCGGTGCAGTATTCAGATGCACCTTGCCTGATTCAGCTTCAATATGTATTGTATCAATACTCCCGCCCAAACAAACTGCAGGCAAACTAATATATGAAGCAGTACTCCACGGTTCCGTAATCGTATCAATTTCTACCGTAATCAATAAAAAGAGATGATCAACTAAAACTGACGCCTGGCCGCCTTTTTTCGTTATCTTGATGCGCACCTGATCAGGATTATAGAGTGTTTTCCACGATAAATATTTTTGTGATAACGATAGAAAATGAATATCTTCACCTTTTTTTGACCATCCGTCACCCATTTCAATGTCATTAGGAGCATCATGCCACACACGACCGCCATCTTTTGATATAGATACTGTGAGTAACGACCGATCAGTAGGTTTAGTCCGCACTGCACGCACCCCAACCTTTACATCATAGATGCGCGTCCCCAGATAACTACCCAAGCGAGGAAAATCATACACTTCAATAGAGCTTCCAGGGGTACTTAAAACTACATGCTCATCATTATTAGCGGAATATGAACTTACTGCACGTACCATATCGGGCATAGAACACTTCGTCGGATCAATCCCTACCCCAGACACATACCCATAATTATACGGGTTCTTTGTTTGTGGACGAGCACCAACATCGTCACGTATTGAACGCATACCGATATCTGCCGCTGACTCAGCAATAGACAATGCCTGTCTGGACGAATGAGAGAGGTTACTCAGCTTACTTTTCGCGGCAATAAGCGAGGCTAAAAACACAATAACAAAAATGAGTGATACCATGATAAAAAATGATATCAGCACACCTGCACCACGCCGCTCCATTATTTTTTTTCTATAATACCACGTCATACTATTTCCTTAGTGTTCGGGGACAAATCACTGTTTTTAAAGTAAGTGGATTTTTGCCGCTGACTTGCATCTCAATCCCTACAAATCTGAGATCAGTAGGATTTGGCGCTACACTCGGCTCACTGATCTCTTTACCATTACTGTCATAATAAGTGAAACGCCCTCCGGAAATACCTGAAACGAGAACACGTTTATTAAGATAAATAGCATTCTTATTAAAAGTAAATTCAACGAGCTTGTTATGAATATCTTTAAAGGTAAACATATCGCGTGAGGCATAATGCACATCTTTTAACGTAGCAACTTCCCTGATATCTTTTTCAATACGCGTTAATGCGTTGCGCAATGGAGAAAAAGTATTTTCCCGCTTAAGTGTCGCGATATAGCCATTAATACCGGCCGCTAACGCATAGATAATAATACTCCCGACAACGATAAGCGTTACCGACGTAATTAATGCCTCAATAACAGAAAAACCCTGTTTATCTCGCAGAAACTGCTGTTTCATACCTTTTAAATTCCTTATTATTTTCTTTTTGCTCTCACTGTTTCAAATACAACACTGCGAATTTTTTTATGAGAAACAGTAACGGTAACTTTTTTATACATTGTTTTTTCTTTTACCGGCCGAGTAAGATCTTGAGGTCCGTTAACATAACTTACCTTTTTGGACACGGACATTGTTCCATCAGACAAACGAACGTCCCGAGCGGGTTCTTGAACTATCTTGTCAAAGGGCTGAGCGACGACAAACTCTATCTCGGCTTGGGCCAGACTTGTAGCCTGCGCACGAATAATTGCATGAGAACCACTTCGTGCAATAGTTGCAACAAGGCCAAAGACAATAGCTATCGTAACAACAACAAGCACAGTAAACGTAGCTATACCAATGAAGGAAAAACCATTATGTTTATTCTTTGTTTTTTTATTTATCAAAACTTTGAGCTACCCTTCCCGTATCAGGACTAACAATGATCGAGACTGTACCGGACGCGTTTTCTAATGTTACCGATCCATTAGATGCAAGAGGAACATCCCGTTTATCCATTGGTACGCCTCGAGGTGAAAACCGAAGCTCATTACCACCATTAAAATTAATGTCTTTTATTTTAATCCCTTTGGTGCTTCCCGTATAAAAATCGACTTTAAACGGCTCATTCTTTTTAAAAGGGTCTTTAATGTCTACCACGAGGGCATCTTTCACGCGTTTAACGGTATATCCATGATGTTTTTTATCAAACTGCATGAGATAACAACTGTTTTTTTGCATGGCGTATTGCTGACAGATACGTATATCGGAAGCAAATCTGTTTGCAGCGCCTTTCAACTGCAATTTTCTGTAAGGAGATATTGAAAGTGCAATAATAACTACAAATACAGTAAGAACAATTAAGAGTATAAGCGCTTCTAATATGGTAAATCCGCTGTTATATTTTTTTATCATGTAAAATATACTTATTTAAATGTTCCGTCTTGATCGTTATATTTATACAATCTCTCTGTGGGTCCTCTATACAGAAACGGGCCGTCTTTGACCCATCCGTTTGACACCCCGTCTTTAACCAACACACGCGTAAAAAACTGATTCACTATCGAAGCATCACCGCTTTGAGCACCATCTAATGTACCCGGAAAAATACGGTTATGTCCTCTGGCGTAAAACGCAATGCCGTCACGCACATATCCCACATCATCACGTTCCTGGTTTTTTTGCGTCTGCAATACCACGTTAAAGTATACCGGTATAGCGCTTAATGCAAGCACAACCAAAAGCACTATTAACAGTATAAGTTGCACAATACTTAACCCGTCAGATCTCTTAATGGTATTCATACAAACACCCCTATTATAGTCATTCATGTGCGGTCCACCTATAATAACAAAATATAGAGTAAATAAAACATATTTTACGCAGATTTATTAGTACATTTTTGAATTAACAAATAATGGCAAATATGGTATAATGAACGCATATGAATAGAAGAAAATTCCTTAAATTACTTTCTTTAACAGGAGTCGGCACCTACCTTTTTGGCAGCGGCTCTTTGAAGAACATGTCTGTGCAATCACTCTTTGCTGAAAAGACCCCGCCATACGATATCGCACTTGTTAAAAATTCTGATATACCAAAAAATGTAAAAACCGCTATCGACCTCGTGGGAGGCATTAACCGTTTTATAACTAAAGGTGATATCGTAATGATAAAGCCAAACCTTGGATGGGCACGCACACCGGAACAAGCGGCAAACACAAACCCGACAGTCTTAAGAACGATCATAGAACTCTGCTTTCAAGCAGGAGCTAAAAAAGTAAGGATCACTGATAACACCTGTAACGATCCAAGAAAAACATTCGCTTTATCCGGCGCTCACCAGGTTGCAAAAGAAACAGGCGCGGAACTTTTCTACTCTGAGAAATGGGAATTCAAAGAAATGAACATCAACGGCAACGTAATAAAAGATTGGCCGGTTAACAGAGAGATTATCAGTGCCGATAAAATCATCAATGTCCCGATTGCAAAAAATCACGCCCTTGCAAAACTCACTCTTGGCATGAAAAACTGGTTTGGCGCGGTTGGCGGAGCGAGAAACCAGCTCCATCAGGATATTAATGAAACAATCTCTGATCTGGCATGTTATTTCAAGCCGACACTGACGATTATTGATGCGATACGCATACTTGTCCGTAACGGCCCCACAGGCGGAAACTTGAATGATGTTGTTGTAAAAGATACCATCATAGCGTCAACCGACCCTGTTGCAGCAGACAGCTTAGCCGCAACACTGTTTAGCATGAAAGGCTCTGACCTGGGCTATATTGTTAACGCAGAAAAAAGAGGCCTGGGAACTATGGACTACAATAAACTAAGATATAAAGAACTCATTCATACGGTAACATAATATACATTATGATCCATTTAAGACGCATATCACAACTCGTGTTTTTTATAGTATTTCTGGCACTCTTCTTTTTAGCTGAAGATAAATCAGGAATGAACACGCTTGATGAAAACATAAACTTCTTTTTTTATATTGATCCATTGATCGGCCTTGCAAATATTCTCGCGACACATAAGATTGTTTTTGCTACCCTACTATCACTTATCACCGTTATTGCGACCTTATTCTTCGGCAGAGTTTTCTGCGGCTGGGTATGTCCTTTTGGCGCATTAAACCAATTTGTCGGATACCTTAAAAAACGAAAACTGAAAAAACCAGCGCCTGACATCTATTCACCGATACAAAAAATTAAATATCTAATACTCATATTTTTTCTTGCCGGTACAATTTTTTCAGTAAACCAGATAGGGTTACTTGACCCGTTTTCATTTTTTGGACGTTCATTCACCTTAGGAGTTATACCAATCGTACAGTTCGTCACTACCCGCTTTTTCGATCTTTTGTTCGCGATTAACAATGATAGTGTGACAAATCTCGCAGGAAACACCCTGTACGTAATAAAAAATAACGTCTTTTACTTTTTTACGCCCCATTTTTCTTACACATTACTTCTAACAATTATCTTTTTAGCAATAGTATTCCTTAATCTTTACCGTTCACGATACTGGTGCAGAGTCATCTGTCCGCTTGGCGCACTGTTAGGGCTCATATCACACATTTCTTTTCTCCGCCTAAAAATGAATGACAAATGCACACATTGCGCCTCATGCACACATCACTGTGAAGGGGCATGCAATCCGCATATAAAAGACGGATGGATCGCAAGCGAATGCGTTATGTGTCTGAACTGCACCACTGAATGCCCGGAAAAAGCACTCTCTTTTGTAATGGGAAAAAGAAAGGCAACAGAACCAGCACTCGATATCAGCAGAAGACGGATTATTTCAAGCGGATTACTGGGGATTCTTTCAGTCCCTCTTTTAAGACAACAATTTTGGGCAAAAAGAGTAAACCCGAAGCTCATTCGACCACCCGGAGCAATTCCCGAACCGAACTTTTTAGCTGCATGCATCAAATGCGGTAATTGCATGAGAGCATGCCCGACAAATTTTCTCCAGCCGACACTGCTTGAAGCAGGTGTTGAAGGGATGTTCTCACCTACTGGTGTTGGACAAAAAGGATATTGTGAATACAACTGTACCGTGTGCGGCCAAGCATGCCCGACAAAGGCAATTACCGAGTTATCTCTTACAAAAAAACAAACGGTAAAGATCGGTACCGCATGCATTGATAAGTCACGCTGTCTTACCTACGCATATAACAAACCATGCATTGTTTGTGAGGAACACTGCCCCACACCGATAAAAGCGATCTGGACTGAAAAAGTGGAGATAAAAGACAGAAACGGAAAAACGATATTAATCGCTCAACCGCATGTTGACCCGGCACTATGCATTGGATGTTCGATATGTGAAAATGTCTGTCCGGTATTGGATAAACCGGCAATATATGTAACGAGCATTGGAGAAGTACGATCAAAGACAAACCGTCTGCTGCTCTAATGAAAATGTAAAGGTTGAAAACCTTTACTCAGGAATAATATCTTTTAAGAGCGTCCGCTGAGGCCCTACTAATGTATCACCGACTGCACCGCATAGATATGTATCTTTTTTCACAATGATATATTCTTTATTAAAGCGATCGCCATAATAAAAACTTATCTCACCAAACCCTTTGAGCTCCTCATATCGTTTATCTTTATCTTTTGAAACAAAATCACGATACTTGCGAAAAGCGGCAAGTGCCGCTTCGGAGCTCTTGTATTCAGATATAAACATACGCACTTCATTGTCATCACCAAAAGAATATTGCGCGCTATATGTATTATTAATAAACCCGTGCCCAAGAAAACCTTTAGGGAAAAACATTGTTGAGCCGGGTATGATACCCTCTTTATTGAGCCGTAATGCACGCATAGGTAAAGACGTATCACTGGGCATCTTTTTATCTATTGCTTCAGCAAAGGCAAGCAAGACTTTCTTAAGATCTTGAACTCCTGCTAAGGCAAATACCTTTATATAGTATGGTCCTTTCCAGAAATTAAGAATATAGGCGCTCATATACCCCTGGGCACCCACAGCCACTTTTGTTGCAGTACCGTCTTTTTCAGCAGTATATATACCTAACGCATGGTCCTTATCCCCCATATCATATATATCAACAGAGACAATACCTTTATCCCCTTTTTTCTCATAGTCAGCGCTCACCATTATGACAAAACCGTAATCAAGGTACATTTCTGCCTGACCATTAATATGGAGATACAGATTCTGGGCATCAAAATGAGTTACATCTCCATTGAGATTCCAGCCGTGCAGATTTCCTCCCATGGGAACAAGTCTCTGTATTTCTATCGACTCATCAGTCTGGGAAAACGCAACACCTGAACTAAAGATAATCATACATGCTATAGCTAAGACCCGTTTCATGTAAACACCCTACTTTCTGCCGCTTTTTCATTGATGTATTAATGACAACTGTAGAGCAAGGCTTCAGCCTTGCATACTCGCAGGGCTAAAGCCCTGCACAGCTGTATCTTATTCCTCAGGAACATTCCCAATGCTTTTATCAGCAATACCGACAAGTGTTGCATCACCTGAAACACTCATAAGATTAATCATATGTTCTACAAATTCAGGAGAATATTCAGCACCATTCTTGTAGGCATCCCACAATTTCTCAAGAAGCGTGACTGCCTTAGCCCTCAGATCTTCCTCACCGGAGGCAATAAAACGCTCTGCAACAACAAGAGTAACTTCCGGCTCTTGTAAGGATATTGCTTCTTCATACACATCACTAATAATTTCATCCGCACTTTTTTTCAAAACCGGATCATTTACCGCAATGAGCCGCGAAACAATATCAAGGCGCATTAAAGAATCATCATCTTTAATGGCATCAAGGCACGTTAAAATCCCCATCTGTGCACTTTCCTGAAGCTCAGTATCGTTACTTGCCGAAAGCATATCTAATCCATCATTGATAGCCTGCTGCCCATATTCTTTTTTATTCACCAACTCGCCATATGCTTGGCACCATATTTTTTTACCGTTTACCTGTGCATTTTTATTTCCTTCAATGCGTAAAAGATTCTTGCCGACCTGCATAGCATCAATGAAATTACCTTCAGCGATAAGTTTCTTGCCACTATTGGTATATCCTTTTAATCCCACTGTTTTCAATAGCGGTGATTCGCTACCAAGAAACATCCATGACACATACTGCACCATTGTAGGTACTTCTTTTTGTTCGGCCTCCGCAATGATCTTGGGCGCCTCTTTTTCAAGAACCGGATGTGCGTCCGTTCCCAATTCAGTAACTTTTTGCAAAAGCATCATTTTCTTCTCAACACCTATCGTATCCCTCAAAAGAAGGTCCTCGTAGAGGTCAAGAGCAAAAAGACGGGTGTTTTTATCATTGTTTAATGCACAGTAATCGGCGATGAGTTCAATATCATGTGGATTTTTGTCTTTTTGAGCTTGAGCTGCACGGGCACGCCACAGATTCAGGAAACGTTCTTTCACTGCTTTATCATCACTGTGCGCAAGACGCACACTTGCATCAATAATGGTTTTAAGCGGCTTATTTTCATTAATCAGTGTATTTAAATAACTAAAGTTTGCACCAATAGCATTAGCGGGCGTTATATCATAGGCAACATCAAGGAATCTGACAGTTGCATTATCATTACGTGCCTGGAGGGCATTTTGAAGAAGCTCACTTATTTCTTTTCTTGTAAACAGATTGAATCCAAAACTTTCATACTCAAGTGCTATATCTATACGTTTTTTTGGATCCTCTTCGCAAGCCATACAATTTTCAAAACCACCCCGAGCACCATCGAAATCAGCATTATAAAACAATTTACTCGATAAACGAATAAGCTGATCCATATCGTTTTTTTCCTGAGCAGCTTTCATAAGATATCGCATCCCTTTCAGCCACGAACCTCTAGCATCAGGAAGCATCTCAAGCTTATCAACCATACGGATAACCATATCACTGTTATCTGACTGGATAGCATCACTCAAGACTTTGTCGTAAACAATACTCGCGGAAGGATTCAGCATTTCGTCAAGTTTATCTGCAAACAGTTCCTGGTCATAAATATTCCCGGCACTATCAGCTATAACGATAAATGCGCTGTTCGATAAATCCTTTAAACCGTATAAACGTATGGCATTAGCCTGCTTCACCGCTGTATCCACAGCCGCATGCTCTATGGCTTTATTGAGTACTGTGCATGTTTTAAGCACTTCCCGTTTTTCTTCCTCACTCAGGGGATATCCACCCAGATCGTTCATCGTAATCAGCTTTGGAAACCCTTGTAACAGCACAGGAGACAATGGCTGCGGCGCCGTAGATACTGCTTTCTGAGAAGCTTCCTCAGAAACTTTCTTCAGATCATATTGTTCAGAAGTTTCTCTTTTCAGGAGATATGCGCTGAGCACACATATTAAGAGAACAAGCACTGCTATAAGAACAATATATATATTTCGTTTCATACAAATTAGTCCCTTCCATACTACTATACCAATACCAATTTAAATATATTTTAACAAACAAAATCTAGATAATTTTCAGTATTGATCAATGTATATAAAGCCTTTTCATAAGCACTTTTCCATTTAGTCGGCACTTTTACTTTTTTATCACCATATTCTATCTCATATACATACAATTTTCCACATCTTCTTGCACCATAAATAACTATAACTTTATTCGGAATGGCTTGCACCCAGACCTGTCGGGGTCTATTTCTACCCGCAAATTGATTTCCATAGAATTGTGCCTTGTGGGTAGAAGTAGCTCCGATAACTCGGAGGCATGTCATGGATTGTTTATCTTTTCGCGCCCCTGCGCGCCCGCTGTCGCTTCAATAGCGGGTTACAATGGCGCGCTTCCACCCTAACAGGAAGGAATATGGTTTAAAGGAAAAGAAAAGGTATGTCTATGGAAAAGTATGGAGCAAAAATAATCTCCTTTAAGGATTTAGCAGATAAAATAGGAATGAATTATGCTGCACTTTCTACTCCTTTTTTTGATTCACTGTATGAATTTATATCTACCGTCCGTGCCGGCAGCAACTTTTCGGCTTCGGGTGTTAAAACAACAGGTTTTTCTTCCTCAGCTTTGGCAACTTTTGCCGCCAATACGATTACTGCTGTTACTTTGTCTCTGGCACCGGCAGTTTTTGAGACAAACTTGCCATTAACCCGTTTTATGACATCTGGTCCATTTGCTAATAAGAATAATTCCTGTATAGGGTCATTTCTTTTACTGCTTTCTTTTGCAACTATGGCCTGTACTTCTTCTATGGTATAACCAATTTCTTTTCCTTTATCTCCTGTTAGGTTAATCATTACAATATTGCCTCTTTTGGTAATACCTATTAGATTATGAGGATAACGTGACTTTATGAGACGCACATTCAAAAAACGATTATCAACAATACTATACTCTCCTTCTTTTAAAGGTCCTTTTCCTTCCTTTTCCCAATAACCACGATGTTCGGCCTCAAGTCCATACTCCTTAATTTGCTCGAGGGTGTAGCCGTCGTTAAAATATGGCTGTAAATCAATATTTTCTAAAAGACCATCATTATTCAATACATCCAATAATTTTTTTCTGTCTACAGGATGATCTTTTTTAGGCAGCGATAAGAAGAGTTCCGTCCAACCAATCCCGTCCTTCCAGGCCTTATCCTGAACAATTTGCGGAAACAGGTACAAGTGAAACATATCATCAAACTGGTTATATATCTCTTCCCATGAAACGGGTTTACCTTTATGTATCAATCTCTCTCCAAAAAATGCCAGTTCAATATTTCCGGCCTGATCGCCTTCTAAACCTTTTATATATACTTTAACCTCATTAGTTGTTTTTTCTTTTTCAAATGTAACATCTTCAGATGTAATACCTTTTTCTTTATCTTTCCACCTGACAATCATTGTATATTTTTGCTCGGGAGCAAAAACAGGTTCGCCTGCCCGATGAAATATTTTTCTATCCTTAAAAACAACAAACATTGCATTAAACAAATAATTGCCATAAGAATATGTTGATACTTGATCATATTTACTATCCTCTTCTATTGGTGTTACAGTTTCTGCAATATCCAAAACAGGTCTGGGAGCATCTGTTCTTTCAATGCCATCAATAAACACCTTTGCAGGTACTTCTGTGCGGTCTGATACAAAACGTTCTGACATCTCTTCGTTACAAACTATAATCAAATCATTCAGCATAGGATAAAAAATATCCCAAACGATCGGATATACTTCCAGATCAGGACGACTGCCTTTAAGTCTTGTCCACTTAACAACATCGTCATCTGACATCTTGACCATTTGATCTATCGCATGTAAGACTGCGAGACTTTCATCTTTAATCCCCGGGTGATCTTTCCTGTATTGCCTTATATAATTCTCATAAACAGGAACAAGAACCTCTTCAGCCGCTGCTATTGCCTCAGGTGTATTAGACACCTTAAATATCTTTTCTACAATTAAATCGCGTCTGCATGTATTCTTTACTGTGGTTGCTTTGTTAACAAGTGCAGCAATAAATTCTAGGTCTTCTTTTAAAAAAGCACCTAAAGCAACCTCAACAACAACATTGTCAAAATCCTTATCAATGCGTTTTTCCAGCTCAGATTGACCAATTTTATCCAAATGTAAAAGACCTAAAATAGATTTTGGAATATCATTATAAGTAAATAACCCGTATTTCAAACCAAACATAATATCTTCAACAGCGCCTTCAACACTCTCACATGCAATAGCAATTTTTGCCTCATCAGATATTTTAGCTTTTGTGTTTATATCAAAATTCAATAGATCAATCTTTAATGCTTCTGACAATGAGAACCCATCTTGTTCCAATAAATCAATATTATGCTGTTTTGCATTGTAACCTGCTTCTTTTTGCTTTTTTCCCAAGCTTCCCAAATTCATAAAATGGCGAAAAGGTAAAGCAGCATAATCATGTGTTAGTCCTATAAATTCAGCTAACTCAGGTTTTGCTCCAAAACGTTCAGCTATTGTGCGAGATACCTTAGCAACTCTCAAGTCATGCCCTTTTACTGCTAAACTTGTAACGTGTTTTCTTTCCATGTCGGGACCTATACCTGTAAAACCTAAAACCTGACCCAATCTTTTAAAATTGGGCATATTTTTCAATTTATTTATATCTTCAAATGTTATTTTTTCCAAACCAGCAAATTTTGCTTCTTCTTCCTCAGCTTTGGTAGGTTTAGCCATTTTGACTTTTCCCTTAGTAAAATAAGCAGGCTCTACGATATTATTTATGCCATTCACAAAACTCTTACGGATTTTGGCAATTTGAGCAGGTTCACGCTCCTTTGATTTAATCCATACATAATGAGGGCCTACATTTGGCAAATTTAATGGTGTTTTATTTGCAAGTGGTAAATTTAATTCGGATAGTTCACGGAAATCAGCAGTAATATCATGACATAAAAATAAACCATTTTCATCCAATGGCAATAGGCAAGCATTTATAAACTCTTGAGTAAACAGATCGAGTTGAACCCCAAAACCAAAGCAAATATCATAACCGTCTTTTGTCTCTCCTATCTTATCAGGTGTATATTTAGTAAAATCTTCGCGGTATAAAATAATTTTTCTCGGTTTGTTTTTTGATTCGCCTTCAAAATTAAAGCTGAAGATTAACTTGCCGCCGTTTCCGAGAGTGCCTGCTTCGTCAATTGCTATGTTTTTTCCACCCAGGTTTTTAATTTTTGACCCGTATATTTCTATAATGTCCTCTTTGGTTAGGTATTCCAGAGGATCAACGCCTACTATAGTTTGAGCATTAGTACCTAAAAGAACCCTCTCAATATCTTCTCCTATGCCGGGATAGTAGACCGTATTTATATCTTTAGTTTTAAGTTCTTCGACTGTGGCTTTGATAAGATCTATTAGTTGTTCTCTTTCGATTTCCATCTCTTCAGATGTTAGTTTCGTGTGCGGATCTGCTTCGGCTGTTAATGAATCTTCAACTTTGGCGCGGGGTAATTCTCTGTAACCGCAGGCAATCCCATTGTCATCAATAATGACCATTGCAACGGAATTCTCATTTTTCATTTTTTTCAAATAATCCTTAGTGGTATCTATATCCAGACTGGTTAAAAAATCCCTTACCATAGAGACCTTGATTTCATCCTTATCTCTTGACCAAGATCTAAAGGCTTCTTTCAGGATAGGTATATTTTCTTGATTGCATACGATTACACGTAGTTTGTGAACATTTCCGCCGGCATCTTTGCTGTCCATGACGGAATCCAGTGGATCTGAAACACGTTTTAGTTTGCCTCTTTCATATTTAACAAAGTGATACTGGCGCCCGATAGCAAATTCAAAACCATGCTTGCATTCAAACCAGCAGATATTAGGTAATTTTTCCTTAAGTTTTCTCTGTATTCCCTCAAGCCTTTTGGCTGTCAGCCGCTTACCACCCAATTCATCCAAATAGCCATTAATAGCAGTTAATACAAATCCGTATTGAATCTCTATCTGATCATCCAAATCCTGAACCTTTGAAGAAGGAGCAAGTTTATTTCTTTCGATCTGCAGTCTATGGTTCCCGAATGGAGAATCCCACTGGGGTTTTGCTTCGGGATCCCGAAGATATTCTACTTTGGACACATCATTCGGGACTGTAGTCTGTGGACTGTAGTCTGGGATTGCCCAGGCAATATTCTGGCATAGAAAAGATATCATTACCGCGAGGGCGATAACCTTTATGAACAACTTTTTACTTGTTACTTTACTTTTCATTCTTTCCTCAAAATCCATTTCATTTAGGGAAAACACAACGTACCTCCGTGGTATCTAAACCTTTTAGTTTTTAGACCCTTCCTTAATAATGCACAGGAAGGTTTAGCCTTTAGGGTTAGACACAAAAACATTTTCTTTTCTGGCATTCTCGCAAGAAAAATTTCCTTTTTATAAAAATAATATCAGGACATAGGATAAAAATATAAAAACTAATATAAATATCCTACTCCTAACACATTACTTATCATTATTGATATTATAAACTATAAAATCTGTTTTGTCAATAGGGATATTGCTAAGTATCTGCGTAGCAGTAGGATAAAAAAACAAATACTAAGAAAATTGGAAAAAACTTCAATCTGAAAGAATCCGAGAAACATCACGCGTAGAAAGAGAATTGAATGAGTTAAAACAAATGGACACAAGAGTATTCGAACTCATGGTAAAAGGCACTATCAGCGAAGAAGTATACAAACAAAAAGTTGGTGGAATCAAGAATCAAATTTTTGTCAAAAGATCGAACTTAATGAAAACAACATAGAGAGAAACGATATTGAAGCTTGCCTAAATTACTGTGCACAATTCTTATCTAATATGGCAAAACTTTGGGAAGGTTCAGATTTAAATCAAAAACAACGATTGCAAACGGTAATATTTCCCGAGGGCGTAAAATACGACGGAAAAGCTTATCGAACTCCCGTAACCGCCCGAATATTCAAGCAGTTACATGCGAATAACTCCCCTGAATCACATTTGGTAGCCCCAACGGATAGCAGTTTGAACTCTGTAATAACAGATTTAATGAATATATATAAGCTTAAAGATTTACTACCAGACATCTAACATGTTGATTATTAAGTTTTTTTTAAATGCTTTTTTCTCCGAACTCCAAACTAAATGACATAGCGTATAGCGGACAGCGTATAGTTAAAAATATTTCTTTCCTAAACGCTATACGCTAAAAAGAACGCTCTACGCTGTAAATATCCCGACTCCGAACTAAATAAATAGGTATGACCCCACTAGTGTCCGGTTAAAAATATATCATTTTTCATAGTTCTTTGAAATATATATAGTTATAGAACAAATATCATTTTTCGATTTGAATGATGTTGTATACTTTGGTCATAATTAGAAAGAGATGACCAATGAATTCCGGGAAAATGGTATTTTCACAGATCATGGATTTTTTACCGATTTACGAATTTAAAAAATGCGTTAAACGTTATCAAGGTAATTACAAAGTAAGAAATTTTTCATGTTTAGATCAATTTATTTGCATGGCTTTTGCTCAATTAACGTTCCGTGAAAGTTTACGTGACATTGAAGCATGTTTGCGTTCTATGAAAAATAAACTTTATCACATAGGTATTCGCGGTAATGTTTCTCGCAGCACATTAGCAGATGCAAATAACACTAGAGATTGTCTTATTTATGCCGATTTTGCTCAAGTATTAATTCATAGAGCTAGATGTTTATACTCAAAAGACGATCTTAGTATTAATCTTAAAGAAACTGTTTATGCCTTAGATTCAACTACTATTGAACTATGCTTATCCCTTTTTCCATGGGCAAGCTATTGCAAAAAACAAGCTGGTATTAAGTTAAATACATTACTAGACCTTAGAGGATCTATACCATCTGTTGTCGATATTACAAGCGTTAAAAATCATGATGTAAATTTTATTGATTTTTTAATTCCGGAACCAGGATCTTTCTATATCATGGATAGAGCATATCTCTCTTTTAAACGTCTTTATTCTTTAAATCAAGCTCATTCATTTTTTGTAGTTCGATCAAAAAAGAATATTCATTATAAAAGGCTTTATTCCCATAATGTTGATAGATCAACTGGATTACGATGTGATCAAACAATAGTTCTAACAGGTAAATACTCTACAAATGATTATCCAGACAAACTCAGAAAAATCGTTTTTTATGATAAAGATAACAACAATCGTTTAACTTTTTTTACAAATAACTTTATGCTTTCAGCTCAAACTATCGCGGATCTTTACAAGCAACGTTGGAAAATTGAATTATTTTTTAAATGGATTAAGCAGCATTTAAGAATTAAAAAGTTCTTTGGTATTTCAAAAAACGCAGTTAAAACACAAATCTGGATTGCTATATCAGTTTATGTTTTAATAGCAATTATAAAAAAACAGCTTAAATTAGGTAACTACTCAGGTACCCTGTATAGTGTTGCCATAAAGGGTTTGCCGGCGATGGCGTTGGAGAGAACTCCAATGGGATTGACAGAGTTCTTTTTTGCAGTTGATATATAGCTGCGGATACGGCAAAA
>JAVCCP010000042.1 GCA_030765405.1 Candidatus Ancaeobacter aquaticus
ACGTCTTAAGATCGGATCCTTAGAAGAATGGCTTAAGAAAACATTAGAAGCTTATATTCATAATCCTGATATTGATCCTTATTTACTCTTACCTCCCAAATAATTCCCCCTTTTGCTCACCGGTTACGAATTATAAGATTTTGAGTATTATCTCATATTGTAAATAAATTGTAATGAAATGACTTACCAGCATCTTCCACGCCATCTCCGACCACCATACCAACCTCTACGACGATACCCCCATCCCCACGACGGACCGCATCCTCCCCATGAACCAAACGAAAAGCCCACGTTCACAGGCGGGGTATAGTAATCATACGTATATATTGTAGTCGGCTCGGGAACAACATACGTAACTTGCGGGGATGTTACAACTGTCTGTGGAACAACACGTTTTGCAACAGGAGTAGGTTTTGCGCTAATCATATAGTTTATGACATTGTCACTTACCCCGACATTTTTAAGATTAATAATATCAGCTACAGAAAGATCATATTCTGCACCGCTATCATTGATTTTGTTGATAATAATACTGTCACTGAGCTTTGCGTTACTCATCTCAATAATCTCAAGCGGAGTAACAGGACCTTTGTAAACACTATCAGGATATGTTGCGGGTGGAACAGGTTTTTTTACACCCTGCGCAAAACCGAGGGAAGACACCAGCACAAAAGAACTCAATAAAAGAGTGACAATCATTAACTTTTTCATACTCCCCTCCCACACACATTACAACGCAGGCTATATGAAAAAGTTCCCACTTTTATTTTCTGAGTTTTTTAAACTCGCGTTTACATTTTGGGCATAACTCAAGGATCATTTCATCAAGATCTTCTATTGATTTAACCGGCCCCATAATACATCTTTTATGATCGCATTCTTTTAAGCCGTATGATTCCCCTAACTCATGAACGGCCATTTTGAACGCCCGTTGTTTGAATAACTGCTTGTTAGGCTTCCGGCCGTAATACTGCTCACGTAAGGGCGTAAGAGACATAATAAGCCGTTTTTGGCTCCTATTTATATTGCCAAAAACCGGTTCCGGCCCCATGAGAGGCTTATTAAGAATAGCAAACATTCTTTCGTAGGTAACTTTAAAGACCCTTCGACCCTCATCATACCCTTCAAGCGCATTCATAGCCATATTCCCGGAAACTTTCTCGGAGTTAAAATCGTACGACACAGAAGGCATAGATACGCCCCTACCGACATCAACAGGTATTCCCATCACTTTGTCGGTTATATTAGCGATAGTCTCTACCAGGCGCCTGTCAACATCCCCCATCGGAATCATCTGCACCCCTTCAGAATCAGCAAAAACCTTACCAAAAAATGAAACACAAAACAGTAGCACTAATACCGCAGTTATCTTTTTATTCATTATAAACCTCCATATAACATTTATGGAATAAGTATACTTCATTCCTTCTAAAATGAAAACTTCGTTTTCTAACATTCTTACATATTCTCTCACTATCAATTTAAAGAAATGGCGAAGAAGTGGTCAGATGCAAGGCGCGTTCAAGCGACCGCGGGAGACGTACAGTATAGTACTTCGTACAAGGAAGCGCGGAAACGTAACACAGCAGATGGCCGCTTATCCGCCATTTCTAATTATTCAGACGTACCGGTGCGTTGAAATGTTTCAGTAATGTGGTCAATATTTTTGCGGTAAGATTTATAGCTAGAGGTAGAGGGTCCCGGAAGCTTATGAACCCGTTTTTTGATAAACTGATATATCTGGTTTTTATCGAGTTTGTCGTGCTCGGTAATAATCCTGAACTGTGAGAGGCTTACTTGATCAAAATGCACGCTCAGACCTGATTTTGCAAGAATATACATCATGATAAGAAGCCCTGTGCGGTGATTTCCATCATAAAAAGGATGACTGGAAACCACTGTATAAAAAGCATCAGTAGCTAAACGGATAGGAGTTCTAGGTATCTTCCCATTTTTGTAATATGCATTTATCTTACCTGTCAGCCACCATGTCATAAACCACTGATAACCTGAACGGAAATCCCCGTATTTTTTCTTCTTTAAAAACATAGGCCGTATCGGCATGCGTGTCTTTCCGACGAGCTTGTTCCATTCCTGCACATCCTCAAAGTTAATCTCTCTGCCTGTTTTTAATAGATTATTTACATTCTTAACAGCACCCTTAAAACGCTTATATTCTTCGCTATCGAACAACCAACTAAATACATTATGGTCAATAGGATATTTCTCTTCAAAGATCGTTACCGAAATTGGTAGAGACCTGGCAAGAGCTCTGAGCTTATCGTTTGGAATTATTTTACCGTCTTTTATTTCGCGGTCAAGCCAGTCGGAAAACCGGGAGAACTTACCGTCGAAATCTGGAATATCAAAGTAGCTGGATACAGCGGCAGACTGTAATGCAAAAATGAAATTCTGTATTGGGGGGGTAAAATTATCCCTTAAAATCGGTAAGATACTTTCAATATCAATACCAAGCGTATTCATAAGACTATTGACATACACTGCGTCACGTTTCATCTGCTCTTTTTCAAACGTATCTCCGCCCTTGCCAGTCACCTCATGACACAGCTCATGAAATACACCAACCTCTAAAAGAAGATTTTGTATTTTTTTATCTTTTATTTCATACAGCGCTTTATTGATACCAATAAAACCGTTTCGTATATGGTCTTCGAACATGTGTGATGATTTGTCTAGGATAGAAAAAACGATTGTGGAAGGAAGTTTCGCTATATCACCGCCAACGGTTTTAGTCCTGGATACAGCCTCAGATATCGCTGCTTTCACAGCCGCATCTGTAATTCCCGTTCCTTTTTCTAAAATTACATCAAACTTCCTGCCAAGAACATCGATCCGGTGCTCCACCGCTTTATTTTTAGAAACAAGTTTCTTCCCGAACTTCTTCGCATCATCCGGCGTTTCAAACTCAATCTTCTTTCCATCTTTTATAGACTCTTTACTGTAATACGGGGCCTTCACCTGCATATAGTCGGCTTTTACTGGCTCAGTATCTTCATCTGCTACTATCTCATCTTCAAGGGCCTCTCCTCTATCTACTTGCGGCAATTCCGCTTTTTTTACTTCTTCTTTCTTCGATTTATCTTTTTCTAACTGTGCGTTCAGACCTTCAGTAAACGGTACAGCTGGCATTTTTCGTGCTCTTTGTTTATAGTGCGCGACATACTCCTTTAAATATTCTGGGGTAATTGTGATATTGGAAACTTTAATAAACTCTTTTGCTTTATCCGCATACTCCGTATCATTCTTTAAAAGTTTATTATCAGATAAAACCCTTATGATTTCATCATTGGTTAACGTATGCAATGGAACTAAACGCAGACAATTCTTTCTGAGCTCATTGAAGTTTGCTGAGGCAATAGCCGCATGGAAGAACGCTTCGTGCTCTACACCGCCGGCACGGGCTACTTTCATACAGATACCAATAAAATCCCTTTCTATCTCGGCAAAATCAAGATCTTTCTTGTCTCTTGTAACAACTAACGCCTCGGGAGATTCCTCTAAGATATCTTCGCGACTTACAATCGCAGAGCACATTTCTTTTCTAAACCGCTTGAATAACCTTAATCGTTCTTCTGATGTTTCATTGATTTCTTTTACTAAACCGGATTCTAAAAGGAGTCCCCAGACCAAATGCTGGACTTCGTGAATTAGTGTTGTTTGTTTAATTAATTGGTTCTTATCATCCGGCACTATGCAATAGGTGGGTTTTATACCCCTGTTACCTTTGGTAAGGGTAAACCCGTAAGTCATAACATCATTATCTAGCACGGTCTTATCAAAATATTCGTAAAACCCCGGATCCATAAACAAGACCGGTATTCCAGGATACAGTTCACGGTACGTTACCTTCCCCTGAGAACGTGTCAGCACTTCATCCCTATCAATATCGTCTGCAAATTCTCTATCGACAGAATCATTTAAAAGATATTGAGTTTCCGAGCCTTTGTGCAGCATAAGAAGATTATTATTTTTTGGCAATTCGTTATTAAAACTATTTATCCCCCGAATATAGTACGATTGATACTTTTCTGGGACAGCATCTAATAGTTTGTCTTCGAGATCATCTATCATTGCTTCTTTTGTTGGCATGGATAACGTACGATCGGAAAATATCTCAACTAAACGCACATAATACTCACCATTTATACGTGCAATCTCACGATACATCCATTCATTCTCATCCAGATATCTGTTATACATATAATGCATCGGCCCGGCTATGAAAAGAGCGGAAAAGAGAACTGAAAGCGGCGTTAATCCATACAATGTGATCACCGATAGATTTAAAATTGAGACAAAAACGATATCTCTAAACCTCGGTTTTACTCGCTCGCCCATCTTTCCCGTAAACACATGCAAGAACCCAAACATCAGTGCAGATAAAGTCAGACTCTGAGGATACGTCATACCATACCACACACCGGATATTGCCCCAACACCCCAGAATAACTGCTCAATCAATACTTGCACAACATCAAGTGTTGTCTCTTTGTACCCATATTTTAAAAGTAACACAGTCAGCCACGGCCACCGTGCACCGCGTTTAACCGCTTCTTTTTCTCTTTCTTTTTCCCGCTCACTTTGAACAGTATCCGGTAAACGTACGGTTTCTTCTGGTTCTTCAAGATTGATCACATCAAGCTCTTTTTCAGAAAATATCGAATCAGGGGCAAGTGTCTTTTTTTCTATAGTTTGTGCCCCAAGGGGAACAACGGAAGATAATAAAAACGATACGAGAATAGAAATATGCACAAAGCTTTTCATGCAGTTTTTAACATGGGGCCATAACAAATTTTTATGCAATTTATGATTTATCATCAAACACCGTAGTTTCTTTTACAATGTCATTTAAACAATCAAGTTTCTTATGAAATTCAATCTTAACATCTTTAGGATACGGCAACACTTTGCCTGAAAAAAGCATTCTTCCGACACGCGAGAGTTCAGCGGATTCAAGCACTTCAATAAGACGCGTTTTCATGTATTCACCTACTATGAAGTATACACCATAAATATCCTTTTGTCAAGAAGGTAGGAAAATTTGAGTGGACAAATTGTGGGCTACACTAACAATTTAAACAATATGCAGAATTAAGAACTACTGTTTTTAGTTATGATTTTTGATGGAATGTATGAGTGTAGAATACTGTTAGCTACGTAAATATCCCTTTTATTTCCCAGGGATATATATATGATGGGGTTTTCTTCTGACCTAATAAACCTACGATCCTATATTCATCTATCTTATACTTTCCAGCAAAATAATCTATGGCCTTATTTTTAAAACGCTCAAAATTAAGCTTAACTTCAATCGGCAAGATCTTGTTTTTCACATTGAGTATAAAATCTATCTCTTTTTTATCCATAGTTCTCCAATAACAAACATTATTTTTTGAATATTCTTTTACAAGCTCTGCAAAAATGCTATTTTCAAAAACATTCCCAATAATCTCTTTCTGAAGACTTTTCAACCAAAGCATTTGCATTAAACCGCAATCATAGAAATAGATTTTAGGGACTTTAAAAAGTTCTGACCTTAAATTCTTGCTATAAGGCCGTACCAATTTAATTATATATGTATTTTCCAGTATGAAAAGATAGTGCTCAACAGTTTGTTTTGCAATATTACACGTATTTGACAGCTCCGTTATATTGAGCATCTGTCCTGCTTGAGAGGCCAAAACTTCCAACAATTTATTAAATTTATCTATATCTTTTATCAATGCAAGGTCACGAATGTCTTTCCGTACATATGTATCAATTATTTGCTGCAGGTACCTTTCTTTTTTATCAAGTTCATCTATTAACACAATCTTTGGATACCCGCCATAAAGTACATATTCTTTGTACAAAAGTTTTAGTTCATCTATTTTCTTATCCGTTAATTCACCGGTAATTTTCTCATCATATTTTTTACCTTTAAACAACAAATATTCTTCAAAAGACAGATTAAATACCTCAAAATCTACTGTTCTTCCGACCAGTGAATCTTTAAATTTACTTTTAATCTCAAAGCTTGATGAACCCGAAACGATCAGTTTGATATTCTTATGGTGGTCTGAGAGCAATTTCATAAACGAAGAAGGATTCTTTAAGTATTGTATCTCATCTATAAATACATATATCCTTTTTTCTAAATCAAAACCTTCTTCTTTTAGGTGATTTAAAAACTGTTCTATTCCCGCATCAATAATTGCTACATATCTTGAATCTTCAAGATCAATAAAATACACCTCTTCATTTCTCTCTCTTAGGTAATCTTCCAGAAAATACAGTATGCATGTTTTACCAACCTGTCTTGCGCCATGTAATACAATTATATCGTCTGTATTTAAGTATTCTACAACCTCATCAACAACTCTTCTTTTATAAATATTTTTGTGCATTTTTACAATCCTTTACAATATACATTTTACTATACATTTAATTTAAAGTAAAGTAAAGTTTAATTGTAATTATTCTCAAGCCCAATACACTCTATCGCACTATATCGGGACATTCTTCTTATCCAACTCATACTCAACATCTTACACGTTAATTATTTAACACTGGCAATTACAGGCAGTAATTACGTCGCAACTATCTACTTGTGAATAAGTTAAAAAGAGTGTCCCTCTTTACTTTGGTTACAGCAAATATTTATACAAATGTAATGGTGAAGGAATTATCTTTGCTGTATTGGTTGTCATTTTTCAGCAATAAAAAGAGATGCGATACCAAAGGAAAGAGGTTCAACCCTGATATTTCTAAAGCCAGCTTTACGCATAAGCCCGGTTATAACACGATTTGTCGGAAAATTTATAATAGATTCAGCAAGATACGTATATGCCTTACTATCGCCTGATAGCAACCATCCCATACAAGGCAAGACAGTTTTTAAATAAATTTTATGGAACAATTTCATGATTGGATTTTGTGGTGCAGTAAGTTCAAGTATCAGGACTTTACCTCCACGCCTTACTAACCTGGCCATTTCATTATATACATGATCCACATTTGTGACATTACGCAATGCAAACGACATTGTCACACAATCACACTTTTCCATTACTCCGGTATCTTCAGCGCAAACACATTTGAAATCGAAGATAGTATTATCTTTAATCTTATTTCGTGCCACATCAAGCATGTGTTCTGATATGTCTATTCCTATCCCGCGATGTAATTTAAATTTCTTGTTAAATAAGATTAAAAGTTCTCCTGTCCCGGTACAAAAATCTATTACCGTCCCATTTTTTGGACAGCCGGACTCTTTCAAAACCCGCCTGTACCACAAACGATAAATACCAAAGCTGAGAATATAGTTAAGAAGATCATATCGCGATGCAATGTTATTGAAGAGATTACGTATATAATCTCCCTTTTGAGGATCATGTGAATTAAAAGTAGCGAATGATTTCATATTTTGAATTTCGCTGTGCAGGTATCATCCCTGCAGATTGTATAAGATGGACAATTTTATCTACTGTCATAGAGTTATTAATTCCTGTTGCTTTTACCACAACTTCGTCCATAAGAATACCACCCATATCGTTTGCCCCAAACATAAGACCGATCTGTGCAAGTTTCTCGCCTTCGGTTACCCAACCGGTATGTATATGCGGGAAATTATCAAGATATATGCGCGAAATCGCAAGCATCATGAGGTAATCAACGCCGCCTGCAGCTTTAAGTGATGAGAGCTTTGTATTACGCGGGGAAAATGTCCATGGTATAAACGCCTTAAACCCGCCCGTTTCATCCTGAAGATTTCGGATACATTCAAGATGCTGCATACGTTCACGTGTTGTTTCAACCATACCAAAAGTCATTGTTGCCGTAGTATGCATATTAAGCGCATGAGCTGACTTCATCACCTCTATCCACTCGCTTGTTGATGTTTTATTAGGACTTACTTTTTTCCGTACACGATCAACTAAGATCTCCGCGGCACCGGGAAGTGAGTCCAGCCCTGCCTCCTGCATTTTTTTTAGAACTTCTTCGGCTGAAATACCTTCCTTTTTAGATAAATATACAATCTCAGCCACTGAAAACGAATGAATATGTACCGGAAAACTTTCTTTTATTTTTTTTAGAATAGACAAATAGTACTCAAGATCAACCTCTGGATTAAGCCCTCCCTGCAACATGACTTGAGTCCCACCCATATCTACAAGTTCTTTAACACTTTTAAGTATCTCATCTTCATTTAAAAGAAATGCTTTTCTTGACTGAGGAGAAACATAAAACGCACAGAAATCACACTGACAGACACATACATTAGTAAACGTAATATTTCGATCAATAACAAATGTCACGATCGGTTCTTTATGATGAACAGCTTTTCTAGACTCGGCAATCGCACCAAGTGTGACAAGATCAGCATTAAAAAGAAGTGTCCCTTCATCGATTGATAGACGCTTCCCTTCTCGTGCCTTTGTTAATATTGAGTCTAGATTCATACTGCACTCATTTCTTCTTGAAGCAATACACGCGGGGTAAGATAATTAAGCTTTACCTTATCTTGGATATGTCCGCTTTGCCGTGCATATCGGTAAAAAAGTTCTAACCCTTTTTTACATGAATACGTGAAATCATACTGCACGTGTTTAAAGTACTCTGTAAAGTTTATGCCGCTCACCTGACGCTCCGCCTCTTTTATTATCTCTTCAAGATTATAAAAACCGGTAAAGAGCGAATCTTTTAACCACGGTAATATATATGATGCATATTCAATATTCTGAGAGGCCCACTCGCGATCCATAACCCATAGCGCAAATACAAATTCTTTTTGAGTTGCATTATGCCATAGCTCTGCAAGATCATAAATATAGATATTTTTTCGATACCGGTTTTTAAGCGCATCATCACCTATTAATAGCGCCGCATCGAATTCTTCTAACATTGCATTCAGATCAGGCTGCATAACGGTAAAAGTATTATTGTACCCACAGAATTGTTTTAAAATTATTTTGAGAAGCACGTGAGATGTCGCGCTCGTATCAGTAAGCCCTATATGTGTATCATGAAGTTCTTCTAACGGATATTTACTAAACAAACAGACACTCATCACCTTGATGCGTGAATTAAGACACAGCTCAGGTAATAGTAGATATTTTTCCTGGTTACGCGCATATTCAATAGAAGATACCGCGCTCACATGAAGTTTTCCTTTGCGCATAAGTGCATTTAACTCAGATGGCGTTCCTTTTACGAGTTCGTAGTTACTGCCTTTTTCACTTTGCGAGAGGCCATAATATACCGGTAGACAATTTATATACGAAGGATACCCTATTCTTATTTTTTTCATATATCAGACCTTTAGCGTTACAGGTTCAGATTGTGCATGTCTTTTTCTATAAACACTGTCACATTCGATCGGAATTCTTCCGGCATTTTCAATAATGCGGATCATATCTTTTTTATCACCGCTTCGTGCGGTTTTCGCTCCCGCTGCATGCACGATCTTTTCTTCAAGCGAGATACCGCCGATATCATCAGCGCCAAAAAATAGCATGGTCTCTGCCATTTTCATTCCTGAATACATCCAAAGCGCCTTAATGTGAGGAACGTTATCAAGAACTATACGTGAGATTGATATCATCTTAATATCATCTATACCCGTTGTACCATATGGGATTGATTCAATTTTTGTGTTCTCTGGATGAAATGCAAGCGGCACAAATGCTAAAAACCCGTTTGTCTTATCCTGCAGATCACGTAATGCAAGCATATGATCTATCCGTTCCTTAAAAGTCTCATAGTGCCCATAGAGCATCGTTGCATTTGTTTGAATACCCATGCTATGTGCTGTTTCCATAACCTCAAGCCACCGGTCTCCGGATATCTTATCAGGACATATCTTTTCTCTGATACGTCCAGAAAATATCTCGGCCCCACCGCCAGGCATACTACCGAGTCCCGCATTACGCAGTTCTAATAATACGTCTTTAATGTCCATGCTATAGATACGAGAAAAATAATCTATCTCAACGGCAGTAAAAGCCTGCACGTGTATACCGCGATCAACGTCCTTAATCCGGGAAAGCATATCGATAAAATAGCTAAACGGTATATCGGGTGAAAGGCCACCGACAATATGAACCTCAAACAAACCTTTTTCATATAATGAACGTACCTTCAGCTCAATATCATCAAGTGACAGAATATACGATTCTTTATCTTCCTTTTCTTTTGAGAATGCGCACAATGGACACATTAACTCACAGATATTGGTATAATTAATATTAAGGTTTTGTGAAAAGAATGCGTTATTGCCAATTTTATTCTTTCTCACAAAATCAGCCATTTTTCCAAGCGCGGGTATATCATTACTGTTGCCAAGATACATACACTCGTCACGGTCAAGCCGTACACCTGAGAAAACTTTTTCTTTTATTTCATTGAGTATGCGTGACATGTGTTATCCATTAGGGGCTTGTGAAATATTTGTTTTTATTGTTCCTTTGTTCTTTACCCCGTCCCACCTGTTCATGATATTGGTATCGACACCCATACGATCAAGTATCTTTGTAATAACATAATTGATAAGATCATCAATAGATTGTGGATCGTGGTAAAACGCCGGTATGGGAGGAATGACCGCGGCCCCTGCATGTGTGAGCTTGAGCATATTCTCGAGATGGATCGCAGTAAACGGTGTCTCGCGAGGAATGATAATGAGTTGTCTCCCTTCTTTTAAAGTGACATCAGCTGCTCGCTCTAAAAGATTTTCTGATCTCCCCACTGCAAGTGCAGAAAGCGTGTTCATGCTGCAGGGAACAACGATCATACCTTTTGTTTTGTACGAACCGCTTGCTATTGGCGCAGTAAGATCATGAATATCATGAAATCTCACATTATGGGACATCTCTCCAAATAGCGAAGAAAGATACCTTGTATCTGAAAGGGCCTTGGGATTAATGCCAAGTTCTTCTTTCATGATGAACTTAGCCATATCAGTAATACATAACTCTATATGACAATTATTTTCAAGGAGCACATCAATTAGGCGCTTTGCGTACACCATGCCACTTGCACCACTAATACTAACAATATAGTTATTCATGTTTTACACTCCTTTAATATGCAATTTTGTCGGCTATTGTAAATACAAGCAAGATAACACTTATCCATGCATTCACGGTAAAAAATGCGGTACTCATATTTTTCACCCTATCTTTCTTGAGAAGCATATGTTCATATATCAATAATAACGAACATATTGTAACACCTAAAAAATAGAATATCCCTAAATCAAGTGTAAAGCCAATAAGAAAAAGAAGAAAAGTCATCATAAAGTGACACGCTGATGAAATAAGGAGTGATTCTTCAATCCCGAACCGTATCGGTATTGAACGAAGATCGTGTTCTCTATCAAAATCATAATCACCGCACGCATACAAAATATCAAACCCTGCAACCCATAATATCACCGCAAAACCCAAAACAAGTATAGAAAAAGAAAAACTGCCAGTTACCGCTAGCCATCCTCCGACCGGTGCACAGGCAAGAATGGCCCCTAAAACTATATGCCCTACCCAAGTAAACCGTTTTAAATATGAATAGATAAAAAGAAGTGCTAAGGCCACCGGAGACAAAACAAAGCAGAGCCTGTTAAGCATGTATGAAGAACACTCAAAAACGAGAATGGAGACAATGATAATAGCTACAACCGTCATACCATGCATATCACCGCGGGAAAGAATTCTGTCTTGTGTGCGAGGATTTAGCTTATCGTATTTCAGATCAATAATGCGATTGAGCGCCATACCGGCTGTACGTGCACTGACCATAGCGATCGTAACCCATACAAATATCAGTATCTTCCCTTCGCCCGGTGCAAGTAATAGCCCGATATAGGCAAACGGTAATGCAAACAACGTATGCTCAAACTTAACTAACTTAACGAACTTTTTTATCCAGTGTAATTCCATATTCTTCCCATTTCTTATTTACCATTTCGATTACTTCTTCACTCATCTTTATTTCATCCGGCCACGGACGCGCCATACCTTCTTCAGGTGTTTTACGTGTAGCATCAATGCCGATCTTTGTTCCAAGACGTAACTGACTTGTCGCATGTTCGAGCTCGTCGCTCGGGCCTTGCGCAAAAAAGACATCACGTTTCGGATCAATAAAGTTAAATGCACGCCACGCAACATCTGAAAGATCCTGCACATCAACATCGTCTTCAACAACAATAATGATTTTTGTTGAACTCATCTGCCCCATACCCCACAGACCGTAGACAACTTTTCGTGCATGCCCCGGATACTGTTTCTTTATCGATACTACCGCACAGTTATGAAACACCCCCTCTATAGGAAGATTGATATCCACTATTTCTGGATGCTGCATTTTCATAAGAGGCAAAAATATCCGTTCTGTCGCTTTTGCCATGTAACAATCTTCCATGGGAGGTTTACCCACAACAGTCGCCGGATAGATCGCGTCCTTCCGGTGCGTGATACATGTCACCGTAAACACCGGAAACGTGTCTTCGGGGGAATAAAAACCGGTATGATCACCAAAAGGGCCTTCAGTCCTTGTCTCTTCCGGATCAATATATCCTTCGAGAACAAATTCGGCTGATGCAGGAACTTCAATATCAATTGTCTCGCATTTCACCATTTTAACGGGTTTCTTCTTGAGAAATCCCGCAAACATCATCTCATCGATATCATATGGCAACGGTGCGGTAGCGGCATATATCACTTCAGGTTCAGCCCCGATAACTACCGCAACAGGCATTTTCCTTCCCGCCTTTTTATACTGGGCATAATGTGTCTTACCATCTTTATTTACATGCCAATGCATCCCCGTTTTGTTTTTATCAAAGATTTGCATGCGGTACATACCGCAGTTTCTCGTGCTATTCTCAAGGTCATTAGTAAAAACCAGTGGAAGAGTAACAAATGCCCCGCCATCACTCGGCCAGCATTTCAAAACCGGTAATAATCCCAAATCTATACTGTCTTTTATTACCACATCTTTACATGGCGCATTCTTCATTTTTTTCGGAACACATACGGCAAGTTCTTTCAGCTTGGGAAGCATCATAATCTTATCTATCAGCGATGAGGGTATTTCGGGATTAATAAGCTCACGAATTCGCGTAGCGATCTCTTCAACTGAATCAACTGATAATGAAAGCGCCATGCGCCCATATGAACCAAAGAGATTTGTCACAACGGGAAATGTTGAACCTTTTACATTACGAAAGTAGAGCGCATTACCCTGTTTTTTGCTCACTCTATCAGTGATCTCAGTAATTTCAAGGTCAGAACTCACTTCAGCATCAATATAGGTAAGCTCACCTTTTTGATCAAGCGTATGTATATATTCTCTTAAATCTCTATACGACATAAACTATTAAATCCTAAATGTTTCAGACTACCGAGACTAAACTGTTAAAAAAGGGGACAGTCCCCTTTTTAGAGTCATTTTCTGTTTTAATCAATAATAATATATGCTATACTTATTGCAATCTAAAAATAAGAATTATCTGTTATCTTTAAAGAAAGGACATATGCATGAAGGAATATTCAAAAATATCTGCTGTATTTATGTCGTTTTTCTCAAAAAACCTCTATCGTGACGTTGCAAAAAACTGGAAAGGGGTATCCTTTTTCTATTTATTCCTATTACTAGCAGTCTGTACAATCCCAAGCATAATTGAACTACAAAAAGATACCGCACTCTTTTCTCTAGAAGCCCCCGAACTGATAAACCAACTTCCAAAAATAACCGTTACAGACGGTACTGTCTCAATAGACAAGCCTATTCCCTACTATATAAAAGATCCGCAAACAGGAAGGAACTTAGCTATCATTGATACCTCAGGAAAAACTAAGAACCTTCAAGACAGCGAAGCAACAATACTCGTTACAGATAAACAATTTATGACAAAAAAGAATGATTATGAGACAACTATATATGATCTCAACAAAATAAAACAGTTTTCAATTAACAAAAATATGATTTTTGATTGGCTGCACCTGATCAACAAATGGTTTGCATTAAGTCTTTATCCTTTGATCGTCATACTGTCATTTATGTTCCATGTTATACAAGTTTTGATTTATGGCGCTATCGGTAAATTGTTTACAAAAATGGGCAAGAAAAATCTCGGTTACCAGGTCCTCGTACGCATAAGTGTTATCGCAATCACACCGGGAATAGTCCTCGGCACAATTCTTCAGGGATGCAACATACAATTTCCTCTGGCAGGATTGGTAAGCATTATTCTTGCAATGCTCTATCTTCTATATGGGATCAGTGTTAATGACAGTGAAGAAATACCGACGCCACAAGAAACACCAGTTATTCCTACAGACAATCAATAAACAATATTTACTATAAAAAAGGCCCCCAATTAAATCGGGGGCCTTTTTTATTTCTTCACATTAAGTGTATCAGCAGGAATAGCAAAAACAGTGTTACCAAGATGATGCAACGTCTTTCCTTCAGGTTTTTCAACGAGCAGTCTTTCATTAAAAACACCCGCAAGACATGCCGCGTATACGCCTTCACCGATAAACAGCGTCACATCTTCTGTTTCAACAGTTTGGATAAGCTTACATTCAATATATCCAATACATCCACGGGGTATATACGCATCAGCACCGCAGTGTTCATAGTATTCTATATAAATATTGCTTTTTTGTCTCTCATGGACTACTGTTATTACACACTAACAAAAGGAGAGAATATGAGAGCTCTTATCTGTGCAGTACTTTTAGCTTGTTTTTGTGTTACCGGATGTGAAACAGTAAATGTTGATTATGTCGGAGACACACTCCCGCAAACAACACATGCTGACATCTTTTATAATCAAAGCGATGTCCCTCAAGACGCTAAGATCATTGGCCGTGGGATAGCAACCATTCCTGAAGGCATGAATAGTGAAGATGCACGTATGCAACTAATGCATTCTGCAGAATCTAAAGGCGCTAACGCTGTACTCGTCGGAAAAACAACAGAAGTAAAAACCGGTGCAACTACGTGGGGCATGCAAGATTACCCATATAACGGTTTCGGAGGTTGGGGTAACTGCTGGGAATATGGCCCGAACAGTTGGATCGATGGCGGTGGCCCATATGATTTTGGTCCCACACAAATAGCTATTGATTACGCTCTTAAATGTAAATTGATATTCTTAGAATATCCGAACGACTAACTTTTTGACTTTATCTAAAAAAAAGGACTATCGCTAACGCGATAGTCCTTTTTTTTCTATGGTATTTGCGAACAACGAACAACGAAAATCGATAAACGTTCTTTATTGCATTGCTTGTTTCAGTTTTTCAGAAAACTCTTTCGGCACTTTGTAGCCAAGCGACTCGGCTTTCTTCATATCATCATAGCTTTTCTTGTAGCGTTTCTTTAAAAGAAAGGCTTGAGCTCTCCTAAAATAGAAAACTGCCGCATCAGGCTTAAATTTTAAGGCCTTAGTATAATCAGCTATCGCCTTGTTATAATCTTTTCTCACCGCATGCATTTTACCGCGATTGTAGTATGCACCCGCGGATTTTGGATCAAGAGATATCGCTTTATTAAAATCGGTAATTGCTTCTTTAATCTTACCTGTTTGACTATACGCAATACCGCGATACACAACGGCATCAACATCTTCAGGATCGATAACCACCGCCTTATTGAATTCTGCAAAGGCTTTTTCGTTTTCCCCAACCGCTTTATAGGCATTTCCACGATTAATAAAGATCGATACCGGATCAAACTCTGGATCGATCTCAAGTGACGCATTGTAATCATCCAAAGCCTTTTGCATATCACCTTTACGCTGATATGCCAGACCTCGGCATGCAAATGTTTCCGCTGATCTCGGGTTTAGTGTAAGAACCTGGTTATAATCTTTTATAGCGTTATCAATACCACCAATACTTGAATACAACTGCGCCCTATAAAAAAATGCCTCATCAAGCATTGGGTCAAGTGTTACTGCTTTTGTATAATCATCTAAGGCTTCATTGATATTCCCCTTCATCCGTTTGATGTTCGCCCTATCACTGTACGCGCTTGCCATAGTAGGACTTATACTGATTGCACTATTATAATCAAGTAACGCCTTATCAAGATCACCTTTTGCGTAAAAGCAATACCCTCTGCTTTCATATATATCCGCAAAATCCGGATTTAATTGTATTACCTTATTAAAATCCTTAATGGCATTATCATAGTCACCAATGGTCAGATACGACAACCCTCTCCCGTTGTATGCATCACTAAAATCGGGATAATCGTTAATGATATTTGCAAATAAAGGAATGGCCTCTTTGAACTGCCCGGAAGCAACCAGCCCCCACGCTTTTTCAATCTGTTCAACAGCACCAAACGGATCTTCTTCTTGGATATTTTCAGATAAAGATATATTAGGCAAAATTGCGGCAAACAGAAAGGATGCTACTAAGATAGATGCTTTTATTTTTTTCACGTACACAGTATACCGTATATATGTAAAGTTTTCAATCACAATGTCAGAGATGAGAATGCTATCCTGTCTTATATCCTTTTAAACGTTTTCGTATATAATGCCCAAAACTTAACGCCCCAAAGAATACTACAAGAGCAGATAAATAAAACACATAATTAATCCCTATGAAGTCCATAATTATGCCAAACAATATCGGGGCAATTACAAAACTAATACTGCGGGCTGCATTAAATATACCCATCCAAGCACCCATACTTGTCTTTTTCCCAATGCCTACCGAAAGACTCGTAAGTGGCGGTAACGCAATTGCAAGCCCTACCCCAAGAAACGCTCCGACAAAAAATAATGCGATAAAATCAGGACAAAACGGCATTCCAACGAGTGCAAACATACTAATTGTGGTCCCTACACCTATTTGAATTAATTTCTCCACGCGATCCAGTTTGTCAGCAACCCATCCAAACGGTATTTGTAAAATCCCCGCAAGCAATACACCCGTTGACAATATGATACCGACATGTGATGCATCAACATGTATATTTTCAGCAAGAGATGGTAAAAACGACATAAAGACAACCATTATTAATGTAATGATTACGGTAATAATGAGTATCGCTTTAATGAAATTATATTTTATGAGACTGTGAAAATCAGAAGGATTTTCCGGTGGTGCAAGCTCTACATTTTTACAGTCGGGTAAGAAAAAAACAACAATCAAAAAGTTCAGGACTCCCAAACCGCTCATCATGTAAAATACGGCATGAGTCCCGTACAATTTAAAAAGTATGCCGCCAAATAATGGCCCGGTAGCAAGCCCAAGACAAAACATCATATTAAGCGTACCTGTAACAATACTTTCCTTCCCTTCGGTAGCTATATCACCGACATATGCCATTACAATAGGAATAATAAGCCCAGCTGAAAATCCGTGTATCACTCTAACAAGGGTGAGCTGGAATACCGAATCCGTATACGGATAAAAACAAGATATCACTGCGTAGAGAAGCAGTCCTGAGGCAACAAATATTTTTCTTCCTCTCTTATCAGACATTTTACCGACAAAGGGCATTATAATTCCGCGGGAAATACCAAAACCTGCAAATATCATTCCCATCCAGAAACCATTTGCATCATGACGTTCGGAAAATTCGGGAAGAAAGGGTGAGATGATACCAAGGCCAAGCATCGCTGAGAAACCGGCCATTAAAAGAATAAAGAAAGGAAGCTTTTTCATCTTGTATCCCAATACATAAAAAAAAATGGTCAGAGTTTTACTGTGTTGCTCGATATAAAACTCTGACCACTAAAATATTATTTAATTTTTAATTGTCTGTCTAACCCGGCTAATCTGAACACTTTCATCACATTATCATGTACCTTGATAACGGTAAGGTTCTCAGCCCCGATCTCTTTTGATACTGCGATACAAATACGTAAGAACGCTGATGCTATATAATTGACCTCGGTCATATCAAATACAACAGGTTTATTTATGTTACGTACTTTTTCATATAAACCTTGTTCCCACTTTGTGCAGTTGACACTGTCAAGCCGGTGTGAAAATGCACAAATAAGTTTCTCGTCGCCATCAGTATAATGAACCATTCATAGCCCCCTTTGTTATATTACTGTTCCAGATGGAATAACTGTACCTTTTAAGATAACGGTAATACCATCTCGTATCATACAATATTCATTCTCGAGTTCATCGAGATTGTCCTTATTTACAATTTTTACATTATCCCCTATCCTGACATTCTTATCAATAATTGCATTCTTTATTTCGCAATTTTTACCAATACCAAGAGGAGGAACACCCGCAGGTTGATCGTTAGGTGATTCATAATAGTCACTACCCATGATAATTGAATCATCAACCGTTGATCCTTCACGAACAATACTTCTTAATCCAATTATAGAGTGAGTAATACGGGATTTCTCAATAATTGAACCTTCAGCGATATTTGAAGCATCAATAAAACTATCTTGAATTTTTGACAGCGGCAGATATCTCGGCCGAGTAAAAAACTGCCAGTTTTCATCAAACATATCAAGCGGCGGTATATATTTCGTAAACGCAAGATTTTCCTCGTAGAACGCTTTTACATTTCCGATATCTCTCCAGTAACCTTTATAGGTAAATGCAAATGTGTTTTTGGATTGTATCGCATCAGGGATTACTTCCTTACCAAAATCGGCCTTTTTATTGTGAGTAAGCAATTGCAGCAGGACATCTTTCTTAAAAACATAAATACCCATAGATGCCAAAAACGACTCTTTTCCGTCAACATCAACTGCTAAATGGTCAATGAGTACTTTTCCCTGTGGTTTCTCAATAAACTCTTTAATTTTGCAATTATCATCAATACCCATTATTCCCAAATCAGGAGTTTCTTCTTTAGGAACGGTATTACACGCAATTGTTATATCCGCATCTTTTTCAATATGAAATTGCACAAAAGCTGCTAAATCCATTTTGTATACCTGATCACCGGACAATATGATGATATACTTTACCCGCGGATCGCTGAAATGCTTAAAACACTTTCTTACCGCATCCGCAGAGCCCTGAAACCAATCTTGCTGACCAGGAGACTGTTCGGCTGCAATAATATCCACAAAACCGTGTGAAAAAGCATCAAGTTTGTATGCGCGAAATATATGCTTATTTAAAGATTCTGAATTAAATTGTGTTAGAATTGCAATTTTACGCAGTCCGGAGTTAAGGCAATTACTAATAGGAATATCAATCAACCGATATTTACCTGCTAAAGGAACAGCCGGCTTTGAACGATATTTTGTTAAAGGATATAACCGAGTACCTCTTCCACCACCTAAAATAACACTTAATACATCTTTCATTATATATGTCCTCCCTTCGACCCTTATAATCATACCCTTTTTTTCAATAATAGCGTACTTTTTTTATTTTGAAATGTTCTTTTTTTATATAACAGTTTATAATATAAGTCATTACAAGGAGGAACTTACCATGATAAAACGTAAAGATGAACGTGTAAGTAAAATAAGAAAGAATATGCGTGTCGCGCCGGGTGAGGTTACTATTAACCATTATTTCAAAAAAGATGAGATGAACGTCCCCTACCGATCTTATTATAACGGCATTAATTATTGAATATAACTCATAATATGATTATACCTGAAAACATACTTCTACCGGAACAAACATTGTTTAGAAAGAATGCTGCCTGCGAAATTGCAAAAGCAACACAATCATACGGTTCACACGGCCTTATTGTCCATGGAAACTCTCTTGACGCTCATGGCAAAAAAGAACGCATCCTGAAAAATTTCTCTCACCCCGAACATATTGCATTGTTCTGCCGAAACGGAGGAGAACCAACACTTGAGGAAGTATCAACGGTTATCGCAAAAGCAAAAGAATCAAAAGCACAGTGGATTATCGGAATAGGTGGAGGAAGTGTTTTAGATCTCGCAAAAGCTGCCGCCGGACTCTTTAATGCAAAAGAGTCACCCGTTGTGTATCAGAAGGGCAAACGACTGGAAAAGCCCGGCATCCCTTTTATTGCAATCCCAACTACTGCTGGAACTGGCTCAGAAGCAACCTCAAACTCTGTCATTAGTAATCCTGAAAGAAAAACAAAGCTTTCTATACGAGATAAAAGCTTTATGGCAAAGACCGTCATTCTCGACCCATCACTACTTGAAGGAATTCCGAAAGAATCCCTTGCCTATTCTGCCATGGATGCACTCGTTCAAAGTTATGAATCATATATATCTAAAAATGCCTCGTGGCTCACTGAAACATATGCCCTTAAATCTATAGAGCTCATTAACAATAATATCATTCCTGCATATACTAAACCGACTATTGAACACCTTTCGGCATTACTCTTGGGAAGCTATCTGGGAGGTATCGCATTCTCTCACTCTCGCTTAGGCGTCATACACGGCATTGTCCATCCGCTTGGCTATCTATACAAAATTCCACATGGATTACTCTGTTCACTTTGTTTTATCCCTTCAATACAAATAAACAAAAGTGTTATAGGGGAAAAATATGATATTCTCTCCTCGGTAATGAAAAACGACATTATTATCCGTTGCCAGGAACTCTTAAAGACATTACATATTTCTTCGCCTTTAAAAGGAATGGCTATTCTTGAAAAGGAAATGATAATTTCCGAAACACTATCCTCGGGATCAACTGCGGCAAATCCAAAGAAAATAACTCGAGAAGATGTGGAATATATACTTAATTATCTCTTTAATGTTTAGCAGTCGCAAAACCACTTAATATGAAGATTTTGTCACAAATCTGAAATCGTAGATTCTTAACGAACAAGTTTTGCCGCTTGTTTTAAAAGATTTTGGATAAGAGACGGCCTATTAGAAATATAGCATCCCGCTACATCGGCATGTCCTCCGCCACCGAAGAGTTCTGCAAGGTGCGCGACATTTATCTTTCCTTTGGATCGAAGACTGACACGCAAAAGACCCCTGCCTTTTTCTCTAAACAACACTGAGATCTTCACACCTTTTATTGACCGCATTTCATCAGCAACTGCGTCAACATCTTCGTCTTTACCTTTTATACGTTTAAAATCCTCTGCACGCACAATCGACCATGCAATCTTTCCACATTTTAAAAATGCGCATCGTGCAAGACATATTCCTGACAAGAGTGCTACTTCTCTTGTTCTTGACCAATACACCATATCAGTCAGTTTATAAAAATCAAGACCGGTCTCAAGCAGTTCTGCGCTCACTCTGAATGTAGAAGAATTAGTAGTTGGCAATGAAAAAGAATTTGTTTCAACTATAATTGAAGTCAGTATATTTTGTGCAATATCGCATGTTATCTTTATATTGAGCTTCTTAAGGAGCATGTAGATCAATTCACCTACAGATGATACCTTCAAATCAACTAACGCAAAATCACCGTATGGTCTGCGATACTCATGATGATCAATCTCTAATACTTGATCCGCAATCATAACACTATCAAACGGCTTGCCAAGCATTTCCGGACAATTACAATCAACAGATATAGCCAAATCGACTTTCTTTAAGAGCTTTTTTTTGATGCGACGTGCGCCGGGTAAACACCGAAACCTGTGAGGAACACCGTCTTGACTGATAAAATGGACACGTTTACCTATCTTCTCTAACGCCAAACCAAGAGATAAAAGCGATCCTATGGTGTCACCATCAGGATTGATATGGCACGCAACCATGATAGTTTTTGCTTTACGGATCATTTGCGCTGCTTTTTGCAGACCCTGCATAGGGACGAGTCTCCTTACCCCATATTGATGAGATATATGACAATAGATATTCTCGCATACATTTGAGAACCAATGAATTATATGAAATACCGCTTAATTATTTTTTCTTCTTCTTTTTTCTATCTCTCAAAACATTTTCGTATACACGAACCGTATCTTCAGTTACTTTTTCTTTTGTATACTGAGACATTACCATCTGTCTTCCGGTATACCCCAGACGTTCTTTCAAGCGTTTATCTTCAAGAAGCGTATTGATTTTTGCAGCCATTATTTCAAAATCTCTTATCGGAATAACAAATCCATTTATACCATCTTTTATAATTTCCGGCATTCCGCCTGCTCGAGTAACAATGATCGGGCGCTCTGAGGCCATTGCTTCAAGCATGGTAAGGCCAAATGGCTCTGATGCCGTTGATGGATAGAGAACTACTTCCGTAAGTGCGTATATTTTCTTCATTTCGTCTAGAGAATAAAAATCGATCATAATATGATCTTCAAGTTTAAAATGCTTTATGAGATTTACAAAGTAGGCTATATCTTTTTGCTGTGTTTCTCCCCAATCAACGATATTCTTTGACCCTGCTAAAACAAGAAGCGCATCGGGAAACTTTTTTCGCACAATTTGAATTGCTTTAATACTTGTATCGCACCCTTTTGCCAAGCCCATTCTCGCAGGATGAAATATAATGCGTCTTCCTTTGAGTCGTGGGAATTTCTTAAGGATATTTCCCGGTTTTGTGTTCGGAGAAAACCTATTTTGATCAAGACCATGATGAACAACAGTAATGTCCCTGTCATCTATTCCGATACCGATAATTTCTCTTTTTATAAAATGACTTACCGCAATAATATGATCCCATTCGACTTTATGAGTTAATTCAAGAAACAAATTATCATCCCATACATTGTGTGCGGTAAGAATGAGTGGGACATTGCGTTCATTTGCAACACGCTTGAGTGTCATAACATGTACTTCACTAAAATAGTGCATATTATGCGCATGAATAATATCAGGTTTCATTTCTTTGCAAAATGATGAGAATAATTCATACAGCTCATCTTCAAGCGCATCTAACCCTCTTTTATAGAGCCAGTTTAAATCCATAAGAGGCGTCCTTAAAACAGTAGCGCCATAATAATCTTCCCTATCTTTTGCTCCAGCTACAGAACCGGTAAGTAAGCTAACGCTATGGCCCATTTTTACCAACTCAGGAAGAATAACGGTAAGATGTGTTTCAACGCCACCAATGATCGGTGGAAATGCCCAATGCAAATGCATAATATGTAATAATTTCTTTTTCATTAGTAATAATACTCCTCATTTGATTTAAGGTTTTTACGTGTGAAGATATGGACTTTATTAGGTTTTATTTGTACACGTTTTCCAAATATACCTATCTCTATCATTTTTTTATCTTTTGTTCCTATACGTACTTTAATAAGATTATTCGTCAATTCTAACTTTACAGTATGATGCTTCCATGAAACGGCAAAACACATTTTGCTCCATGATCGAGGCATGCGAGGATTTATTGACAGCGTTTCTTTAAAAATTCCAACCCCACCAAAACCGTGCACAAGAACCTGCCAGGTCCCACCGAGTGATGCCGCATGTATCCCTTCTTTTGTATTACCGTAGGAATCGCTAATATCCGTTCTGAGGGCAACATTAAAAAGATCGTACGCGCGTTTCATGTCCCCGACTTCGCAGGCAAGAAGCGCATGCATAGAACAACTCAAAGAAGATTTATGCAATGTTTTTGGTACATAATAGTTGTAGTTCTCTTTTTTTGTCTTGAGATTAAAAACATCATCCAATAAGCACAAGAGCATAACAACATCAGCCTGTTTCACATACTTGGTTTTATCTAAATCTTCGGCTTTATATCGCGAGGGAAGAATCGGCATGCCATTTTCATCCGTTTCTTCTACCTCAACATTCTTCAGTTTATAATATCCTTCAAACTGCTCGATGATATTTGTTTTTTTATTGATATTAAAATACAGCCCACGAGCGACTTTACCCCATTCACGCACTTCTACATCTTTTAATTTTAGTTTTTCTTTTAATGTCTTGGCCACTTTTTTGTTATTTTTTAGGGCTTTATACATTCTTGCGGCGGTAAGGAGATGCCACTTTACCATCATGTTCGTAAACGCATTATTGTTTACATCAACATGAAATTCATCCGGTCCTATAACATTATTGATATCATAACGTTTTTTGCGTTTATTATACTGCGCGCGGGACACCCAAAACCGTGCGGTTTCAAATAGCATTTCATACCCGTAATGATTCATAAACTCTTCATCACCGGTCACAACATAATATTTATATAATGCATAGGCGATATCAGCCGTTATGTGTATTTCATAATCATGCGTATGAATCTTAATGACCGTTCCATCAAAATCGCGAGCCCACTCAGGTGTTTGTTCTTCTCCGGTACGTGCTGATTCCCACGCATAGCGAGCACCCTTAAAACCATCTCGCTCGGCAATCTCACGTGACACGTCAAGTCTCCGATAACGATACATCAGCATATTTTTGGCAATATTAGGAAACTTAAAAAGATAAAAGGGCATATTGAATATCTCAGCATCCCAAAAGATATGGCCTCGATATCCTTCTCCGCTTAATGTTCGTGCGCCAACGCTTGAAAACCCACTATCGTAGTGGGCACATATCAGCATATGATAAATATTAAACCGGATTCTCATCTGCAAATGTTCTGTTGCAAACACTAAAACATCGGCTTTTTTCCATGTACGTTCCCATGCCTTGATATGATTTGCGGCAAGTGTCGTAAAATTACCGTGAAAAGCATTGTAAAACACCTTGAATGTTTCTTTTCTGTAACTCTCACAGTCATGCTTATACGGAAAATGTTTTATACAAAATATCTTTGTGAAAGTAACCGTCTGATTTTTCCTTAATTTAAGCCTAAAAATATTATCTTTTGCATACACTTTCTTCCCATCTTTTTCATAGTAGAAACCGCTCCAGAAAACTATTGTATTATGCTTCTCCATAGTGTCCACGGTGAGATACCCTGCTTTATGAGATGTGCCAAGTTCTTTTACTCTAAAATGTTTTTTACTCCCCTCACTTAAGATCTCAACATTATCCACCGATGTATCAATTCCTGTATTAATATCTAAAACACACGCACCATCAAGCGGGGTTAGCGTCATTTGCATAACACCGATATGTTTATTATGCATTGATACAAACCGCACAGATTGATAGTCATACCGTCTTTTTGTTGTATCACTGTACATTGTTTGACGGAGAAGCATTCCCTTCTTCATATTAAGAACACGGGTGTGGTCAGTAACATCCATTGCATAAAGATCGAGTTTCTCTCCTTCAACGGTGAATTTAAAATTGATCGGATTGGGCAGATTAACAAGCTCATCCACTTGCGAAGCCATCTTGTCATAGAGTCCGGAAAGATAGGTTCCTGGCTGCGCTCCATGCGGAATTTCTTCCAAGACACCCCGCATACCGAGGTATCCGTTTCCAAGTGCGAATTGAGATTCACGAACAGCTTGAAGTTTGGTCACCCATTCAGATTCTCTGATATTCCACGTTTCGTCATCCCCATAACATGAATAGATATTCTTCATACGAGACCCCCCTCAAGATTCATTACTATTTTCTTCTGCAAATGTGTAGTTTACAATTTTACTCTTACTAAGATCCTGGTTTGGCATAATAATAATCGCCTTATCGTCATCAAAAACGAACTTACTGCGCCGAATACCAATATCTTTTACGACAACATTCTCTCCCGAAAGAAGCCTGATCCTGTCACCTACCCGAAACGGCCTGTCGATCATTATCAAAAGATGTTTGTGTTTTTAACGCAATATTCTCGTGATACCAACTCGCCACAGCTTTTAAAACCTTTTGCAGAATATATGCGCCAAAAAGGATGAAAAATGTCGTCTCATATCTTACCAGTTCAAGCTGCAGTTCATTAGAAAGCAATCCATAATACTCTATTTTATAATATATATATGAGGCAATTAATAATACGAGTATACATCCCGGTAGTATTAATTCCTTGATGATCTTACTACTCATTGATCGTTTACTATCTGCCATTAAAAGACCTCTTTATATGTAGAAAGTATAGCATATAAATATAATTTAATCTTTAAATTAAACAAAAAAAAGGGCATATTCAGAAAAAATGAATATGCCCTTTTACACCCGTTATTTAATGTTATCCGCCAATATATTGCCCTACCATATCTAATAATTGTTGCATCTGGAAAGGTTTTGGAAGAAACCCACAGTTTGGGATATTTCTTACTTCATTAGTATCTTGCCCGTGAACATAACCGGTAACAAAAATAATAGGAATATTTTTTGTTCGCTCATCTTTACGTATAAAACGAGCGGCACCAATACCATCCATTTGGGAATACTATAATCACTGTTTATTATTTACATGAGAAGCATCGTTGATCGAAACACGGTATTCTTGAAAGAAATCCAAAGTGATAATGTCTATCTCTGGGTCAAAAGCCTTTACCTTTTCACAATAGGTATAAAAATCCATTATCGGCCAGGTCATAACACCGGATGAATATGACTCAAAGAAATTGTCATAGTGTGAAGGAAATAAAATACGCGGCTTGGTTGCCTGTAACAATTTTTCAACAAAGCCTTCGGTATGGGTCATAACATTTGATATGACAACGTCGGACTCAACACCTACCATCTCATCATCATTGAATTTCAATCCCGAGATCACAAAAAAACGAAATCCATCAATGGATACATGATAGCTAAGCGTATCTTTACACACATAATCACCTACTCTAAGTAGTGGACGCAGTGTATCCCTAACCTGATCTCCGTAAAACGGTTTATGAAACAACACAAGTCCGTGTTCTGCAAATGCCACTTTAATACGCATATTCCCGAGTGTGATTTCATCACCGCTTTTCACTTCGATTATCTGGCTTTCAGGAACCTTACATATGCGCAGCAGTTTCGCACAAATAACAGATCCAATAACTTTAGCGCCTGTATTGAGAGCTATATCAGGAACATCCATAAAGTGATCAAAATGAGTATCAGTGACAAAAATATAATCTACTCTTGGAAACATCTGTTCTATAAGTTTTTTGTTTGGCTTTAATGGTTCGATAAATAACGATATGAGCGGCACACGGGTAACATAGGGATCAAAGAGCAGTATCATATCTGCTTTTTGCACTTTAAATCCAGCGGTACCAAGCCATTGAAAGCTGACCTCATTATCGGAAAGCGGTGTGTTATATACTTCTTTAGATCGTTTTTCAAGGTGTGAATCAGTTATATCGCCAAATGGCACAAACGGGATAAACAGCATGCACGATACAACTGCTATTTTCTTTATGTAGTCACGATACATAATAATTAAATCCCCAATAAGACACTTCGTGTCATTCATTTTTTTTATGTGCAATCAAACTGTATTCATTTGAGGTTTATCTGATTTTGTAGAAAATAGTAACCGATCACTATTGTAATTACGTTGTAACTATTTGCTTGTTAACAAGTTTAAAGGAGTGTCCCGATTTATTTCTTCAACGCAGGCTAAAGACCTGCGGCTACCGGTTTTGTAATAAAATCAAATTCACAATTCAAGACCCCTTTTTCTTTATCCAATATTACATATTCATGCCAGAATATTTGGGAGCTCCTTTAATGTCTTCTCTAAGGGAAGAACTTCTATTCTATCTTCTCTCATTAAACGTTTTCCGCCGTAGATAAAGTAAGCTTTTGCAATAGGATAATCTCTCAGAAAAGATTTCAAGCCACTCAACATATGACTTTTAACTTTACCTGTACGTTTAATTTCAAATGCAAGGATACCTCTTTTTCCATATAACACAAAATCTACTTCCATATTATTTGACGTTCTCCAATAATATATGGTATACCCCAAATCAAGTGCATCATTAATCGCAATAAGCTCCTGTAAAAATAGTGTCTCAAATGCAATGCCTTCTACTTCTTCAGGCATATCAAGCGGCCCCATTGGTCGCAACGTACGATAAACTCCAACATCAAAAAAATAAAATTTAGGATGCGAAACTAAACGACGTTTTGCTTTTTTCGTGAAGACAGGCAATCTATATGCTATCAATAGATCTTCTAGTATTGTAAAGTAGTTTTCGACAGCTTTTCGTTCAACTGCGCAATCCCGCGCGACAGTTGCAACATTTAACACACTCCCCTGAGAAAAGCTAGCAGCTTCAAGGAATCTTGAGAAGGCACTCAAATTTCTTGTAAGCCCCTCCTGACGTATTTCCTCGTCCAAATACGTCCTTACATAACTTTCCAGATATCCTTTGGGGTCAGATTCCGTACATGCGCATGGCAGATGCCCATACAATAGAGAATGACTTATATCAAAATCTCTTCCCAGTTCAATAACCGTAAAAGGATGCAAAGCACATGTTAAAGCACGTCCCCCAAGCAAATTCACCCCATGGCGTCTTAATTTTCTGGCACTTGATCCTGTTAAGATAAATTTATATTTGTACTTTTCAATTAATCTATGGACTTCATTTAAAAGTTCAGGGATTTTTTGAACTTCATCTATAATAATGTACTCTTTAAAATTTTTTGTTATAAAATTTTCTAGCCTTTGCGGGCTTGCTAAAAGATCATTGTATATTTCGGCTTCCAAGAGATCTATGTAAATCGCCTTTGGAAACGTAGACCTCACCCACGTTGTCTTACCAGTCCCACGAGGACCAAATAAGAAGAAACTTTTCTCTTTTTGATATTTAATTATTCTGGAATACATAACTCCATTTTACATATATATATGGAGTTGTCAAGCCTATTTTACATGTTTTGCGAAAATAATCCTAAATGGTTGCAGCAACCATTTATATCAGCATAAAAGCTGTGGGTGTCAGATCATGATATCATACAGGAAGGAATAACATCATTTTCTCTATCAATCGGTATACGTCGAGGAGATAATGATACTATTGCTCCCTTTCCAACACCGGAGAACCTTTCTCTGAAATACGAAATATTCTTCAAGTCCCTTTTATGAAAAGCAGAAGCCAGTTTAATTTCAACAGGAAAAAGTATATTGTCCCTCTCAATCAATACATCGATTTCATGTCCCTCTTTGTCACGATAATAATATATCGGAGCCTCCTGTCCATGATACCAATAACTTTTTATTATTTCCGTTACAACAAAGGTTTCATAAAATGCACCCACCATAGCTCCATGATATAATGTTTCCGGAGTTTTCCATCTTGTCAAATACGCGGCAAGTCCGGTATCTAGAAAATACAGCTTGGGACTTTTGATCATTCTTTTCGATATATTTTTGTAATACGGCTCAAGTAAATAGATTTGAAAACTGGCAGTTAATATGTTTATCCAGTCCTTTGCGGCATTTACTGAGATATCCGCATCACGTGCTAAATCACTATAATTTAATAATTGACCCGTTCGAGCTGCACACAGCTGCAGGAACTTATGGAAGGAAGATATTTTTGATATATGGAAAATCTCCCTCAGATCTCTGTCTATATACGTCTGTAAATAAGAATTATAAAACACGTCCAAGGGAGGATGATTTTTGTGGGTTAAAAGTGGAAACGAGCCCCGGTGAATAATCTTAAACAACTTTTTCACATCTATAGGTTTCTCGTTGAGATTTTTCGCTGATGGGGTAAAAGGACTTTTATTGCCTGGTAATTGTCTATCCTCAGCCACAGAGAAACCAAGTAAATTAACAATGCCAATCCTACCCGCTAAAGATTCCTTCACATTTTTCATTATTGAGAACTGCTGTGACCCTGTTAACCAGTACCGGCCATTTTTATCTGTATTATCAACGTTAATCTTTATATAAGGGAATAGCTGCGGAGCATATTGCACCTCATCTATTAACAAAGGTGCCGAATAATTTTGCAGAAACAATTGAGGGTCTTCCTGTGCAAGCTTTCTTATGGAAAGATCGTCTAAAGACACATAGTTCATGCCAATTGTTTTAGAAAGATGTTTTAACAGAGTCGTCTTGCCAACCTGGCGAGGACCCGCAAGATAAAGAACTTTACAGCCCTTATGCAGTTTAACAATAATATCTTCTAAATATCTTCTTTTATACATATGGCCAATTTACTTTATAAACGCAAATTAGTCAAGCTTTTTATGTATAAATATTTTACACCATCCACTTTATTCATAAACTAATTATCCCATATTTATTAAATAGTCATGGCAATCTTTCTTCTACCCATTATTTTTATACTTCCCTCTTTGATCGCTTTTTGCCATCTTGCCTTATCAAGCATTGTGAGTAATTTTTCTTTTTGATTACTCCGCGGTCTTTCTCGTGCAGTTCGCCCCTTAAAGGTGCTCTCTAATCGAGCCCTCTCCTAAATGGTTGCTGCAACCCATTTACACACACACCCACCGCGGCGATGTAAGCTAAGATTGCGCATAGAGGGCGGCAGAAATGCCGCCCTCTATGCGCAATGGTCGCTGCTGTTATTTGTGTGTATTATTCTATTCTGTCGATCACATCTTGATTGATCGTAATATCGGCGTTTGATCTTAACTCATCAATAAATAGTCTTACTGTATCAACCCGTTTTTGCATAAGCAGGCTTTCCCGTATACTGTCTTTTGTTTTCATAAATTTTTTATCAATATATGATTGAGCCTGACCTTTTGAAATACCAAATTCATCCGGATTTTTATCAAAATATTCTTTTACTTCAACATCACTCACCACAGCATTATCACTAACTTCCTTCTTCAAGTACCACTCGGCAATAAGCTGTTTTTTGATCATCTTAAGGGAACTAAGAACATCACTATCATTTTCATATCCCTTCTTAATGGCATTTTGATAGAGAATCTCTCTGTCAACAATATCATTAACTAAACCGGTTTTTTTGTATTTAATAATACTCCTAAAATCGCCGGGGACACTGTCGATAATATTATTTACCTGTTTTACCGTAATAACCGTATCATTAACTTTTGCAACAGTTTCATTAGGACCAGATTTTTCTTCCGCATACGATATAACAGCAATCGATAAACATACTCCTATAAAAAAAAGTTTCGCTGCAATCTTTATCATAATTCCTCCTTTTTTAATGAGACTCAAAAGACCACTCGCTAAAAGCATAGCGGCTTTTGTTTGTCGCCCTCAGGAAACATGTGATGTTTCCTAGCATTAAATCCCTATCCCTTGCGGGGTAAAAGTTATTCCGTATCCGCTTTTTCCTGTGGCAAAAGGCGCAAAACATCATCCGCAGGTTCATTTGATTTGGCCGTTTCCATCGTCTTTTTCACTGCTTTTATAAGAGCTTCGTCTTCAGAATTATAAATCACACTTATTAATTCTGAAACAAAGGTATTCGTAAAACTCTTTTCTTTAACATTAATATCCCACAACTTCTTCAAAATATCTATACCCTCTCTATTATATTGAGGGTCATTCATTTGTATTAAAAGCTCGGCAAAGCTCAGCAATTGGTCGGGATCATCCTCATTTTTCATATCCAGAACAGCTCCATTTAATATTGTCCTGCCAATTTGTTCCATGTCTTTATCCCGGCTATTCATAAGAAGCCCCGCATAATCGCACCTCTCAAACACACTGTCATTTTTTATACTATTCCTACAGCTATTAACACCCTCTTTTGCTGTATTAGAAACCTCCGGATCCCTAAAAAAGGCAGCACCATCAACAGCTTCCAAAATAATATCTTCGGGTTTCGCACCACTTGCAACAATTTCTTTAAATGCGTTTTTCCATAGTTCCATAGCCTTCTTTTTGATCTTTTCGTCATCCTTGAAACCAACAAACCTTTTAGAAAGCCCTACTATTTCAACATAATCCCCTTTAGCAGTGAGCTTTTCAGCAATTTCGGTATACCCTTCGATCCCCAGCGATTGCAACGCTTCTGAATCAGAATTAATAAAATCCCATGATAGCGACTCAATATCCTGCGCATTATTATCTCTAATGGCCTCTTTAAATATATCAGGCGCTTGCTTTTCAAGAAACTGTTTGGATGACTCTCCAAAAAACACCGCTTTTTGTAAAACCGCTACTTTTTGCTGTATATCTATTTTTGGTTCTATTTTTAAAAGTATGTTCATCAATTCAAACGCATATTTTTTTCCTTCATCACCGGGAAGAGCACCCACAAACTCAGCAACCATCTCAATACCATGCGGATCCTTTGCCTTTACATATGAGGCCCCAAGTGTCCGCCACATTTTAAAAAGACTTGACCTGGCATCATCATCAGTCGAATACGCAAGCGGCATTGTCATTTCGGCAATGTCCTCAATCGGCACATCTTCCTTAACCGCTGTATCAACAAAAGAAAACATAACTTCTACCGCCTTTTTCTTGTCCTTACCATACAGCTGGCCAATAAAACGTATCGCGGCCTCATTATTTTTCATCTCGCGTGCATCATCAATAAACATCATAAGATCTTTTTTAGAAAAAATATTGTAGCCAAAAGACTCATATTCCAACGCCGTATCAAGCTTTTGGCTCTTATCCTTAGCAAGTGATAAACGTGCCTGAAATCCTGCCTGCGCACCGTCATAATCAGCGTTAAAAAACATATCACGCGAAAGATCAGTTATTATCCCGATATCTTTTCTCTTCTTCGCTTCTCCCAAAAGATACATCATACCGCTATGCCATGACTCTCTTTCGCTCGGCAGCACTGCCAGTTTCTTTATAACTCTCGAGACCGTATCAAAGGCATTTTTCTTTATTGCTTCTTTGACAACACACCCGTAAATAACTCCCGCACCAGGATTTGTATTTTTATCAAGATCGTCAGCAAGCTTTTCTTTATCTTTTATGTCAGGATACGTTGCGGCAATGGCTTTAAATCCTGAATCTGATATTTCTTTAAGCCCATAATATCGAAGCTTGTTGGCGGCATTAACAACATTTGAGGTATCCTTGCTTGCCAACGACTTTTTAAGTGTTTCATATGTTTTCACAACATCATTTTTTTCGTTATCCAAAAGAGGAAGCACTTCAATATCAGAAATAGTGATCGCAGAGGGTAAAACATCTTTTCTTGTCAGCTTTGACGGCAACACAACTTGATAGTTTTTTCCTTTAACTGACAACGCAGCCGGTTGAATTGCTTCTTTCCCGCCAGATTTCCATTCCTCTTTTGAAAGAAATAACGTGACCAATACAACCCCCGCTAAAACAGCTATGCCAATACCAACTCCAATAGACATATTCTTTTTCATATAACGCACCTAACTTTTTAAAGGTTTATACTAATGTTTTACCTCATAATGCAGCGTATATTATAGCATATACACCTATTTTATTCCACGTCTTTCCCCGCCTTCACCGCCCCGATAAATCGGGGCGGTGGCGAAGCGGGCATAGAAAAGGACGGCATTTCAGCCGCCCTTCATCATTCTTTTCTTTCACCGCGTCCTCACCCTTCACCGCGTAGGTGGCACGCAGTGACTCCTGCGCGGTGGCGAAGCCGGGTTTATGCCACTCTCAGCTCCGTCTCCAACCAAAGATACGCGTGTCTCTCCGTTGTCTTCATCTTCTCATATTCATCTATTGCGTCGGAATCCTTCGTCATCTCGGGTAAGAAATAGACTGGAGCATCCCCGACAATAGATTTTATTTCATTATAGGTGTCAGGAGCTATCTTCTCCAAAAGCGATATTGCTTCAGATGATACAATAAATTCCTTACCGTCACTCGAGAATATTGCATATAGGAACTCTTTTGCGGCAGTGTAGAATAAGTTTTTGAAGTTCTCCGCTGAAGTTAGTATAAACACCTTGCTATCAGGTATTTTCTTGCCCGATGGCAAATTCTCATTTATTGCACTTATCGCATTAAATACTCTATCTGCAAAAGCTGCCGCTACTCTCTTATTCATCTTATTTTTAAGAAGTTTTGCTTCGGCCTTCGACTTAACACCTACAACAAACGTTTCAACATCTTCTCTAACAAGAGATATTTCATTCTCTTTTAATAATGCCTCTATTTCTACTGCTGTCTTTGTAGATGAGAACCATACAATATGTGACTTGTCCATAACACCATTTTTCATATTCTTTAAAACCAATGAATCTTTCTGTAAAGCCTCATCAATATCAATGACAAACGCAGAATCACCCTCAGGCACCTCATCTTTTACGCTACTAGTGATACCCGCTACCTGGTTTGTCACAACTGATGCAAGCGAAGCTTCACGCGAAAGCTCAAGCGCAAGCAGTATTTCAGCCAGAGCAGTTGTAGCCAATCCTTTTTTCCGCATATCTTCAAGCTTATTGACCAGAGTATCAGGATCAAAAACACCGCCGGACATTACTTTTAACCTGGCGAGAAGTTTAGGTCTGTCTTTCATAAACTCATCAACGATCTTATTCTCCATTTCTTCATCGCCTTTAAGCATATTCATTGCCTGCAGAATTGAAGTCAATGAACAGGTATATCCTGCCTCTTTCATCTTTTGAGCAGTATTTCTAACATCAAGCGCTTCATACTCATTTGCGCCAAGTCTTTGAATCAACGCATTCGCAAACACATCTCTTTCGATTTCGTTATCACCCAGATCACTCAACACATCGTACACATCGCTTATGGTTAATCTATCTGTGTCAACTTTGCCATCCTTTGTCATCTTATTATAGAGACTGTCAACATGAGATTTAGAGAATGGATCATTAGTAAATAGCATACTGACAAATACCTCTCGTTCAGGATTGTCCGCAATAGATTTTCTGATAAATCCAGTCGTTCGATTATGAGGATAGGTCAGATTTTCACCGAGAGTAACCAAAAATTCTATCATGTCTTTATTATTTTGTGTCATCTCAGGTGTCTCAGAGAGTAATGCAACAATATTCTTTACTCTATTTTCTGTACTGTCTGTCACGGTCGCAACAAGCTTATCAAGACTGAGCTCATAGAGCTTCTCTTTGCTCCAGCCCGCTTTCTCCAGTGCATCAATCAACGCGTACATCTTTTCAGCCTGCTTATCTGTTACCCCAACATTCAACGATTTGATCAATTCCAGCTCTTTATGACGGGCAATTTCTTTTGATTCAGTACTGATAAATGCCTGCTGGATATCCATAAGAGAGACACTACCGGGATTTTCAATATATGCACGTATCAATGTAATTTGGGCAATTCCCTCAAGCGCCTCGGCATTTTCAGGATCGATATCAAGCGTTTTCCTAAATGCTAATTCCGCTTCGAACAGCTCTTTCTCAAACTCTTCTATTTTCTTCTTCGTTCCTGCACGGTCGGCAAGAACCTTCTTTTTGTTCTCAACAGCCTTGTTCAACGCTTCACGTGTAGCAGCAATCTCGTTTTTCTTGGCTTCCAACTGCTTCTCAAGTGAATTTTTAACCACATCGGCTTGTCGTTCATTCTTTTCCTGTAGCAATTTTATCTCGCGGTCAAGCGACGCTTTTTTGTTACTTAACTCCTGCAGGCTGTCAACCTTCTTTGATGTTTCATCATATGCTGTTTTGGCTGCGTCATATTCACTCCGCATATCATCGAGCTGCTTACCTATGGCTTTAGCGTTTGCTAAATCTTTTTCGAATTGAACGCGCAACTCTTCTGGACGATTCCGGAATTTATAATAGCTCGGGACAGTTATAAACGGCTGTAATTCACTCGTAAACAATGTCGATCCATCACTCTTTTCAGTGTATTTGTAAATAGACTTCAATCTCTCAAGCTCTTTATTATAAGCCTGTATTTCTTTATTCATTGCAATACGAGCATTCTCAACCCTTTCTCCTGCCGCTTTCAACATTTCACGCCAGTCTTTGACCCCTTCGCTCGATCTGTTTATTTCCTGCTGAATTTTTTGCAGCTCGGCAATCTTTGCCGATAGCTCCTCTTGGATCGATTTGCGTTCAGCCTCTATTGCTGCACTAGGATTAGCAAGCATGTGTTCCATCTCAGCCAATTTTACCTCATTTGCCTTCAAGATACCGGTCTGCCTGATAACTTCAGCTTCAGCGGATTTCATTGCCTTCTCATCTGTTTCAGAAAAGAGAGAGATCAATCCTGATAGCTTAGTTGCTATGCATTGCCCAAAGATAGACTTTGCAAGACCAAGCAGATTACCTGCTGTAGGACTTTCTTTGACCAACTTTTCATAAGACGCTTTCGACTTCTCATAGTTTTTATTAAGAAGATCAACCGGTGCTTTAATCTTTTTGGCAAGTTCCTTTTTAAATTCACTTCTCTTTTCAACAGCTTTGTCAGAAGCGCCAATCTTATCGGCAACAGATCTGCCAATTAACTTCGCAAGGCCCTTGAACTGCCTCAGAAGCTTTAAATACTCAATGAACTTTTTCTTTCCCTTGAGTTCTCCGAGCTGTGACTTAAACTGCAGTTCTTGTAACCGTCTGCGAAATTTTTCTTCATCTTTATCAACTTCCGGCATCATACGTTCTTTCAATGCCTTTTCAGTCAATGCTTTATCCGCCAGATTAATAGTATGTGGCCTGTTGAATCCTTTCTCATCAAATATACCGACAATGATTTCGTCTTTTGTTGCACTAAGCTCCAGCACATCCTCTTCCGATTTCACATCGCTAACAGTTGTTCCATCACCGACTGTAACTGACCCCTTTTCTTCATCGACTTCAAGGTCTTCAACTGTGGCGGCAATACCTATCGTTACATTCTTACCGCGAACATTTACGACATGAGATCTCTCCCCGACCTTAATCTCGCTGCCTTCTCCTCCGGCTCCGTTTCTTACCAGCGCCTGAGCCCCAATATTTACATTTGTAAACGTAACACCTTTTACAACGGCCCCCATACCTATTTCTCCGCTTGTAATCTCAGAATCCCAAACAACGGCTCCAGGAGCAACATTGACATTGCCCAAGAGACGTGAATTCATTATTATCGCACCAGCGGCGATACTCGCATCTTTTGTAATCAGCACATCACCAACAAGTATAGCGCCATTATCAGTTACGGTAACTTTGCCTGCCTTGCCCGTTCTAACCATATCAAGTGCCTGTTTGTATTCAGTGCTTACCTCAGGACCCACATCTACAACGGTTCTCACACCGTCTTTTTCTACAACTATCAGGTTCATGGGCTCTGTACCTTTATCAGTCTCATTCAGAGTATAATTTTCACCTGAAAGCACCTTTTCAAGGATCATAGGATCATCATGCAAATTACTGATCATTGCGTCAGTAAGTACAATACTGATATTCTCTTCTCCCACAACTTCGCCTTTTTCATTCTCACGCTGAATGTTTATCTCCACCCTTTCGCCTTCAGTTAAGTCTCTATTCTTCAACATTTCTTGCGCAATCTTTCCCGTGCGAGTTTCTGTTTTACTTACGCGTACAGTGATATCCGCCCCCTTAACCTCTGGAACACCCATTAATTCAACCGGTGCAACTGCTTCTTCAACAGCAGGGGCTTCAATCTCTCTTGCAGCCGTTTTTTCAGCGGCCTTCTCGGTTTTCGTGACAACAATCTCGCCGCTTGTAAGGTCAACTGAAATACCTGCTCCGGCAAATTCGAGGTCCTCCTGCTCTTCAGCCGTTGCAATTATCCTGACCGCATTTATAGGATTGATCTTTGCAATTTCTCCCATTTGGATATCCAATACCTTCTGATAAGCTTGAAACTCTTTCTCTGATAGTTTCTCCTTATATGTCTGTATGCTACCCCCTATAACCGGTTCACCAAATATCCGGTTTTTCAGTGCAACAATTCCAAGAACTACAGGGGAACGCGTAATACTATCAATTAACCTTTCAAGACGTGTAACCTTAACAGGTTCTTTTTCAGCTATAGCAATCGCTTCTTTACGCTTATTGATTGTTTCCTTAGCGAGGTCATCGGCTGCTTTCTTGGTATTTTTTACAAATTTATCCTCGTCAAAGCGTGTTTCGGTCTCCTTTTCTTCCTGCTGTGTCTTCAACATCTCAAAGGCAATTCTCGCAACACGTTCAAAGACATCGCCCTGCAATTTAGAATAAATCTCATCCAGTTTTTTATTGAATTTCTCTACCAGCTTTTTCATTTTCTTATCGGAGATCTTACCCAATTTTGACGGATCATACTTACTTAATTTACCCTGTTCCTTAAGTATCTCATCCTTAATATCAACAAACGTCTTCTCTATGGCTTTAGAAGTTAACAGCGGAAGCTGCATACCGACCAATTTATCCTTAAGCTCACTTACCTTGTCGGCCGTAAGACCCCTGGTATCCACTCCAAGGACAGCCAGATCAGCCTTAAGAGACTTAAGAGCCTTAGGCTGATTAATATCTTTTGATTTCTCGTAATTGCCAAATACGTAGTCTAACAACGCCTTTGAAGCAGACGCCGAATCACTAACAACCCCACGCTTTATCTCTCCAAATAATTCAGCTTTGGCATATTCCGGCTCTTCAAAACGCTTATCGGCAAGTCGCCGTTCAGTTTCTAAGAGATCTATCGCATCCTGACCCTGCTTTACAATATCAGCCAAGTCTTTTTCAATTGAAGCAATTTGAATATGCACAGGCGTCATTTTCTTCTCAAGTAATACTAATTTTTTCTTTAAGGATTTTCTTGTAGACACGATTTTTGTTGTTTCTATTTTATTTTTAAGATCTTTCCACAGCATAATATTGCTCAAATCAGACTCACTCAGCTGTATTTTCTTTTCTTTTTCCCTATCACTCTTATTCTTATATATTGTTGCAAATGCTTCTTTAGCTGTTTTCAGCCTTTCATCAAGTACTTCTTTAGCTGTTTTCAGCCTTTCATAAAGCGCTTTTAACTTATCAGCAGCTTTTTTGTCAATTTGAGACGCCATTTCTTTCCAAAGCGGTGCCATTTCTTTCTCAAGCAGTGCCATTTCTTCTTCAAGCTGCGGGATCATATAAATGTCACGGAGTCCTTTCAATTTCCCGAAATTAGTCTCAAATTTAGTGGCAAGTTTCTTATTTTCTACCAGCAAGCCTTTGTGAATAACACCCGGATTGTCAGTTTCGTAACAGAAAAGTGTCACTGTAGAAGTCGGGGCACCGGCACGACCACCGCGGCCGATATTCTGCAAATATACGCGGTCAGATAAAGGCGGACCGGAAATAATGACATGATACCCATTCACTTCCGCGCCATAGAACCTGTCTTCCAGGTCCTGCAGATCTTCAAGGACACCGGCCAATCTAGGATCAGATTTTAACGCACTAAACAATTTCTTTATCTTCTTCATAACCGGTTCTCTTAACCTCATACAGGTATCATAATCATCATCCCTGATTGAATAAAGCTCATCTCTCAATTTCTCAAGATCTTCTGATATACTGACCGGCATATTATTTCCCTTAAGAAATTTCGTTAAGCGCTCTTTAATTTCTTTAAATTTTGTAAGCCCAAAATCATTACCACGGCCCGCAATCGGTGTCGCAAAAACCATGCTTGCGGGTTCACCGCTATATGCCTCATACCGCTGTATATCGCTCTGTCTGTCATCTAAAACATGGATACGGCTTAATCTTGTTAAAAGCCCTTTGTCTAACCCTTTTTTAACAAGCTCATCAATATTTTCTTTACGGTGTTTATCCCGTGCCTGCTTCATTTTTTTAAGCGCTTTTTCTATGGCATCCAGGCTTTGTGTTCCATATGCTTTCGCCAACTCATCTTTTATAGCTGGAGATACCGGTATTTCAAATGTTCTGTATGGCTCAAGGTCTTTTGTCAATTTCTCTTTCAATGTATCCCATTCCTTTGTTCCCTCATCAAATTCTGATTCCTTAAGCAGCTTCTCAATAGTAGCATCAACATCAATATGCGGAGCAACCATTGTTCTGACTTTTATCTCCATTTCACGCCATTCTTTCTTGCCTTTTTCCGTATCTTTTTCAAATCCAGCGTCTTTCAGCGTCCTTTCAACCATCTCATCAATATATTTAATATAGTCATTTACAGCCTGCCCGCCCGTGCTATAAAAGTTAAGGCCGGGCTGTTTATGGTTCTCAAACATCTTATCCGCTTCCTTCTTAATCTGCTCAAATCTCTCCTCCACGGTTTGTGAGAACCTTGTACCGTCAAACCTTCGTATAACCGAATTAAACGTTGGAACGTCAAACACCCCTTCATAAGCGCTCACTATCCCGAGCCCCTTAAGCTCTCTTTCAAACGCCTCGCTTATAGCTGATCCACTAGACCCTGAGATTAATTTTATTTTATTAAGTATATCTCGTCCACTTACCTTACCCGATGTCTTGTTATCGCTATATACAACAACACCCTCATGTCGTTCCTTAATGTCAAGCATTATGCCGCGATCTCTCTCCTGGCGCTGATCGGTATTTTGTCCTGATCCCTTATTGATAAGACGTATTACCATGATCGGTTTTCCGTCAGAATCAGTCTCATAAATAACCTCACCGTTTTCATATTTCTGCACCTCACCGTTTACCGTCTTTGGTTTATAGGCAAGATTATAATCGGTATTTTTTAAAGTAAATATTCTCACGTGAATAGCCGTTTTTACGAGACTCTTAAACCTTTCAAAGCTCGGCATATCAGCGCCGAGCGCTTTTGCGTCTTCATAGCGCTCCTTTAAGAATTTCTCAGCGGCAGACTTAAACTCTATTGACTGGTTTGCCGGATTAATATCAACAAGATCGCCAACATCTTCAAGGCGTTTATCCATGTGCTTTTTCGCTATTTTTTTCTCTAAAGTAAGTGCTTTTTCTGCTTCTAATCTTTTTATCCTCTTTTCCGCAGTCTCAAACTTTGGTCTTGTCATAGTGACATGAGGAAGCAGTGACAAAGCGGTATCATCAGCGGCAATACCCGGCGCCTTTTCAGCTTCTGTAAGAGGCCGCCCTCCGACAGCAAGTATAAACGCTGTCGCGCCGCCTTCACATATCAACGCATCTATTTCATCTAAATTTACATAAGAGAACATCTCCGGAAGGATTTTTTCTTCATCACTTCTATCAAGATCCTCAACATGAGTAAAGTTGAGATCCGCCCAGCCGATATATACAACTGTGCGGCCTTTCTTTCCATGTTTAAAGAGTTCTCTCATACCATCTTTATCTTTCTTATCTACGGCCTTCACATTAACTCCCAAAAGTTCAAAGACCGGCTTGTTCCTACCGGAATCCGATCTTGCAAATTCATCTGTAACTGTTACCTGTACAGCAGGATCACCGGTAAGCGCATTAATATACAGCGGCAATACATAGATTTCAGTTTTCCCCTGTCCCGTACCTATATTTGCCACTTTACCCTGCCCCATAAGAGCGCCGCCTAATAACTGCAATGGACGCAAACCTTCCCAGCCGTTTGCAAGCATATAAGCAATATTAACGTTTACCGAAGCATCGATTATTTCTTCATCCGTGAGCTCTTCGCCTTTCTGCCTTTGCTCTTGTATGCGTTTTTCAAGATCATCTGTACGAGCCCCGAGCAGTTTCTTAATCGCATCGATAGCGGCACTGCTTTCCTTCTTAAATTCAGCATGAAGATATGCTGTCAGTTCGCTGATATCCATATTATCAACATCGGCAATACCTTTCAGTGCCACTCTTATTTGCCTTATCTGCTCTTTCCCAATTTTCCGTGCATTGACATTTGCCCTATCATCAATGATATTCGGTAAATCCTCACGACTGGTACCGGCAAAATCGATCGTAACTGAAAAACCATCTTTTGCGTAAGTAAAACCATTGGCAATAATCTGTTCTCTATCACCTTCCGTAAAGTTTTCATTATTATTTACAGCAGAAACAGCACTTTCAACAAGTCCCCTTGTCTTCACGGCAACATCCGGAATACCGCAGATAATATCCATAAGTTCCTGAACAACTTCAATATTTTTACTTGTCTTTAGTGTGTGTATTATCTGTTTAAAATAACGGCCGGATGTGACCATAAGCGTAAGGTCAGCACGTTTATCTTTGTCTTTTCTCATCTCTTTTTTGATAAATTCCTCGAAATCACCTTTTACATCAGCAATACCAGTATCTACAACAGCCAAATCGGCATTAAGCACAATTTGACGGGCATAGTGAGTTGCAATCCCGCCTAAAGCAAGACCCATTACATATGTAACCGGTGATGTATACACTTTATCCAACACAATAGAACCTACAGCAGTACCCACAGCCGTCGCAGCCAAAACAGGCGTTGCAGTTAAGAACAATGCACCGAGAACAATACCTGCACACGCAACCCAACCAGCGACTTGTTTATTATTTTTGTATACCTTATTTATCAAACCAGCTGCAAAACCTCTCTCTTTACGATATTCTTCAAGATTTACCACTTCAGCAATCTTACGTACACTTGGTTTCTCAACAGCTTTTTCTTTTTTCTCCAGTGCTTCCAGATACGCAACAAGCTTAATGGCATTTGGATTTTTCTTCTCATACTTCACTATAAAATCATCAACGCTGAGTTTCTCGCGATCTGCAAATACATCCTTGAGGCCAAACATACATTGATCTATCAAGTCCTCCATACCGCCTTTTTTCAGGGCGTTTTTCAGGCTTTCAAGTCGTATGCTCTTTATTACCTTCTTTATAACAACTTCTTTACCCATTATTTTCTGTATGTTATACACACGTTTAAGCGCCTTAACGATGGCCTTTGCCTCAGCAGAAGCGTAACCGGCAAACATTAATGCATCTTCCGTCTTAACACCTCTTTTATCCGCGATATCGATGATCTCGCCTATATACAGATCACCAATACCTTTGTATGTACGGCCATCAGTTGTTTTACCACTGCCAATTCTTTTCTTATTCGCTTTTTTGGCATTATTTATAGCTTTAGCTACATCTCTTTTTGCCAGCGCTAACTGTGACACCTGTTTGGTTTGATCATCGTATATATGAAGCTGTGTAAGCAATTCAGGAGGTATTCCAACCTCTCCTACATTAAAGTCAATGAATTCATTTAAGAAAAGTGCCATTTCATCGAATGTATAATCGTCAAGAGCGGCCCCACGAAGAATGGCCATAATATCGTTATAACCGTTTGCATTCAGCACATAAGATAAATACGTCTCATTATCCCTGAAAGCTTCCGGCGTTACCTCGTTAAGATCAAGATCCACGTCTCCTGTCTTTCCCTGACGTTGTCCTTTGCTCAGGTCTCTTATCTCAACGGTTACATTACGATTACGTTCATTTCCGGCAATCTTCTTAACTACATCACTATCAACAATGCTTGCAACAATTGTGTCTCTAAGAAGTGTCTTAAAATCTATCTTTTGCTTTTTAGAAATCGTCCTTGCTTTTTTAATAGCAGCTTTAACATCAGCTTCATTTAAACCAAATACCTTTGTAAGAGTTTTAACAGCATTTTCATATTCAACTGAATTCTCAGGCTGTGCCGCCATCTCAACAATACTGTTTACAAAATCAGCGGATTTGAACGACTTATCTTTTGCCGCGTCACTCGTATTGATCTGCTGTGCGATATCTGCATAAGTTGTATCTTCAGTTACCTTTACCCCAAATTTTTCAAGCATTTCAATCAATTCATCCGATAATCCTTCTTCACTGTCAAATGCCAGCTTTACTGCCAGCGAGAGCGATGCAAGATCAACTTTAGTTTTCTCTGCCTCTGCGACAATAGTTTTCATCGGAGATGTTTCCAGCAAATCATTCCATTTAGCAACAGTTGTTTCCCCGAACACATCGGTAGAACAGTCTGAATTTATCCAGTTTCTCAGTTCTGACCATACGTTTATGAATTCCCTCTTCTTTGCTGAATCGGCTGTATCGTATCCGTTATCAACTGCCATTACCAATTCAACCATGTTATTTTCAACCAGTTCCTTTGCATCCTTTACCGCTCCGGTTTTTATCATGGCATTTACCAGATAACCCATCAATAGTACCTGATCAGGTGTTTTTGCTTCCTGACGAGCAAGAATCTCAAAAGTCTCTCTGGAAGCGCGAGCAAGCTGTTCCACTCCTTCCTTATCAAGTTTTCCGCTTGAGATTAAAGCCGGAACATTGACTGTGTTAGAAACAGCAACGATCAGCCGGGCTTTTGTATTATAAAGCTCAACCTGTTTCTCGCCTTCCTGGCCTTTAGCTTCTGCGGCTACCTTAATGAGATTTATCGCCGCAGCATTAAGCGTATCTTTATTTATATCTTTTCTTCCCAACACAGTATCCATAATATCTGAGGCCACTGCTATCTGGTTAACAGATGCGGTGCCTGCGTCAAGGCCTGACAATTTAGATACCAGCGCGTTTACAAGATCCTTATTTCCTCTTCGGGCAATAATCAATACATTTTGACACTGTTCTAGCTGGTCTTCCCGTTGCTCTTTTTGCTCTTCATTCAAATTAAGGCTATGTATCCCAGTTAAAACAGACGGTATAATAAATTCGATCGGTGTAGCACTAATAATCGCGGTTAAGGATTTACCCATTCTAGCTGTCCATCTTTCAGGATCCCTGAGAGTTTCCTCATCACTGAAATAAGAAACATAATCGGTAATGATTGACTGTATTATAGGAGATAAAGCAGCGTCAGGATCAGCGGCAACAAACTGCGCGGCAACAACAATTCTATCCTGCCTGGAATTTTTAGTATCTTGTATAAACGCGGTAACATTGTTCATTATACCGCTTGTATCAGCAATGCCACTTAATTCGACCATTATATTTATCGCGTTTGCCATAATTGTTTCTCTATCAGGCGCTTCTTTTATGGTATCTGCATCCGAGAGGTTTTTTGCCTGCAAAACAATCTTACGTGCAATTGTATTCAACTGAGATTTATCTATTATTTTGTTTAAATGCGTATTCTCGACAGTAGACTTTAAGTTCTTATACACACGTAAGGCCGTCTCGAGAGAACCGCTTCTTACATTAACATCCATCACTCCGCCCACAGCACTCATAGCAAGGGTGAGCTGCCTAGTAAGTGAACCAACCAGCAGTTGTACGTCATAGGTAATAGCAAAACCCGGCAGGTCATCTCTAGCGATCGCATTAAATATGTTAAGCGCCTTCTCAAGCTGTGCGGGATTCATTTTTGTAGGATTAAGCTTATTGGAAAGTTTTACCATATTTCCAACAATCTTTCCTGCTTCATCCTGCTGTCTTCTCACATTATCTAATTGTTTGTTAAGCTCAATATTGTTTTTATTAAGATTGCTTCGTTCAGCCGCATCCAGCGTTGCGTCGGTAAGCTGCAGCTCAACATTTGTAATTTGATCATTTATACGCGCCTCTACACTTGCAAGATGATCTTTCAAGGCACTCTGGTTACTGGCCATAGCTGAAAGCAACTCCATACGGTTCAGATCTCCTTCATCTGTCCCTGTATCAACCGATGCCATATTTAGTGCCTTTGCCGACAAATTCATAACCCTTGTATCTGAAGCAATATCCGTATCCTTATTTATCCCTCTAAAGAAATTTGCTGTTGCCGATAGAACAAGTTCTCTCTGGCTATCTTGGTTCTTTTTGCTCAGCGATTTATCAACCTTTACGTTCCCGTTAACATCAATAAGGTTTGACAGCCTGTCAGCGATCTGTCCCATATTATCGGTATTTATCCAGCTTACCCCGACAAACCCTGACTGATCAGCCATATCAGATACCTTTCTTGCAACATCCATAAGTATCAGCAGGTCATCATTGTTGTCTATATTGGCAATATTGTCGCTGTTTAAGAGATCGGCGATCTGGTCGGGTTCCATCATCGTGCCTGTGAACAATATCTTGGCAAGAACAGATGCATTAGGAATTTTTTCTAACAGCATTGGTAACTGCACTGATATGTCCGCAGTGGCAAAATCTTCCCGTAGCTGTAATCTTTGATATTCATTATATCCCTGGAGAAGTTTCTTGTCTTCTTCCTTGTCGGACTTGGAAAGGGCGGGGATTATATATTTATTCACAAACTGCGGTGCACCTTGCAGATTATTTGTCTTCTTGAGACTTTCAACAACTTCGCTAAATTCCGATTCAGATATATTAGAGGTATCAATACCATGCAGACGCGAGACCGCTGACCTCGCAATGGTTTCTGTCCAGACACTAGCTTTTTCAGGCGCCTTGCCTGTTTCTCTTGTCTTAAGCTGATAAGTACTCAATGTTCTATTTACTGACACCAAATCTCTAATGGTTCTGGCTCTTAAGATTGATGCATCTTCTCGTGTTTTCACCGACTCATATACGCCTTCCTTTTCAAATTCTCTTAACTGCTCAACTCTAAAAAGTTGATCTATCAGCGCATCATAATTTTTACCCTTTCCTTTAAACAGTTTTTTTAACAACTCTGCTTTTTCAATAGCTTCCTGCTTGTATTTTTGGAAAGATTCCTTACCAAGCATTTCACCCGTTTTCATTGTCTCTGAAAGGAAGATATTGTCCGATCCGCCTTTCCCGCCAACAGTCGCCTCAATCATACTCTGTACCATGGCCCTATCACTACTCGCAACCGACATCAGTAGCTCTTTAAAAGGGTTCAACACCAGCTCACCACGCAACATCTTTGTTCTCAGAGAATCCACAGCAAGAGATGTAGCTTTCGATTCGAGGTACTGAGCATTTATTTCAAGGAGTTTATTAAGTCCTGTTTCCGTAATGTTGATCTTCCCCTTATTAGTAACAAAATCCTGTTGGAGCTGGGTTAGACTCTTATGCATTTTCTTCATATGCGCATCAGTTTTTCCAAGTTTTTTCCACTTATTTGAAATACTTGCAAAATCACTCTTAGATGACAGCAACCTAGTGAGACTTTCACCAAGTGCTTTTCCATTAACCAAAAGCGTTGCCTGGCCAAGAGCCAATCTCGCGGCACCACCCCTGTTGATACGACCGCGCCACTGCGCAAGACTGGATGATGTCCCTCTCTCCGCATTAAGTCTGAATGAATCTATTACTTTACCGCTATAGTCAACGCCTGTACCACCACGTTCAGTTGTTACAACGATATATCCTTTTTCAGCTATCTTAGGGGCAATATCACCGGCTATCTGTTCAGCAGTTGACAGATCATCAATCGAACGTATTTTTTCTGAGGACACACCTCTTTTCTTCAGTTCATTTATAAACGCCTTTCGCATTCCTTTATCGCTTATATGAACTATCGTACCGTTATATTCCCCGGCAGGTTGTCCTCTATTCGCAGATTTCATAATACGGTTAGCAAAAGAATTTATTATTTCCGGCTGTCCGCCTGAAGTTAGTTTCACCTTAAACTTAGACGCTTCAAATATTGAACGGTTGACCACAACCTGCTCGTTGCCGGTAATATACCGTCCCAGTTCAGGCATAGTCGCTGACATACCAACACGTATTTGGTTGTGGCCGCTTGTTTTAAAAAGATCTAAAACTGAACTTTCACGTGATGTTGTTGAGGTCCCGATCTTTTTTAGGTTTACGGGCGCTTCTTTACCCTTGGCAGCAGCTTTTCTATTTAATCCTTTACCGATAGTATAAATATATTCAAAATCATGCATTATCTGATCTCTCTGCACACCATAAAGTTCATTTGTTGGAAACAGCTCACCTTTAGAAAGTATCAAATCCTTCTGTCCCTTATATTTAAGTACTTTTCCCTTTACTATAGATCTAATGTTCTGCGCGGAAAGATTGGTAATACCGGCGCGGGCTAATTTTTTTAGGATCTTAAGTGCAGCGGCTTCATTTATATGGACCTCACCTTCTTCAATCTTATACTGCGCTTTTTTACCCTTTGTAAAAGCCTCGTTTACCTCTTCTGCTGTCCCCAGTTCCGCTATATCAATAATATCAATAGCCATATCAAGTGTCCTCATCTGGGTCACGGTAAGGCCCTGTTTACCGCTTCCCTGAACAACCGATGTCTGTTCATTTACCACGCGCTGAAATTCATCAAAAATGACCAGATCCTGTTTTTTTAACGCCTTGACTATATCTGGATGCTCCGCATACATATTATTAAGATGGGACTGAGTCAGATAATCCATTACAACAACTACATTTTTATTCTTCAATGCCTCGAGAAGACTTGTGGGATCACCATTCCTCGCGGCTTTTATTTGAGATCTTACGTCCATTACCTCAATGCCAAATAATTCCAGCATGTGTTTATGCAAGAACTGTGCCGGGCCTCCCGGTTTACCAGCAGTAATCTTCAATACCGCGTCATAATTTTCAACCGAGAATATTGAGTTGCTTCCCCCCTGTCTAGTTAAGCTCTGTATTATAATGGCCTTTAAACCGGCAATGGTTTTCCCGGCGCCCGTAGACGCAGCAACATCACACCCTCTTAAAAGACCGTCAACAACGCGGTTACCGACAGTGGACATTTTAAATCCTTTGCCACCTATCAATAAGAAAGTTTCAAACACCGCATCGACAAGCGCATTGGCCTTTTGGAAATTCATTGTTTTATCAGGTGTAATTATTCCTTCTCCCTTAAGCAACTTAAATATTTCTCCAATCTCATCGCTCTTAAACACTGCTTCCTTATTTCTTTTAACGCGCCTATAGATCTCTTTCAATTTGTCAGAACTCCTTATTTTCCTTAAGATCTCTAATTTAATTTTTCTTCCCGCTTTTACATGTTCCATATGGTTTTTCAAAGTAGATTTAAACTGTTTAAATCTTTCCATGAACAGCTTTTCAAGACCTTTACCTTCCAGACCTTTTGCGATCTCAAACTCAAACGCTGCTTTACTTGCACGCGCTTCAATATACTCATCAGCAGCCTTTTGATCAACTTCAAGGACTTTCTTTGCCGCGTCTTTTTCAGATCCTTTGTCCATTTCTTTTACTTTGTTTTCTCTTTTCAGCATTTCCGCCCGTTTCGTATCAATTTCATTTTTTGCAGTTTCTCTTTCGCTTCTCAGTTCCTCAACTATCTTTTTATATTCTTCAACTGTTAGAATCTCTTCCAACTGTTTGTTAGTCATTTTTCGAAGTTGTTGAACCGAGCTAACTTTTATATTTTTATTTTTTAGTATGCTCTTAAGCACTTCCGTAAACTGTTCAGTCTGTGTTTCAGCATGTTTTCTTTCCGCTACATTAAGGATAATTGTATCTGCATTCTCAGAAAGCATCTTCAAGAAGTTCTTATTGATCATGTCAGTTTTAAGCCCTTCAATCACCAACTTGCCGTTTTCCATCAGGCTCTTAATAGCCCTTTCAATTGCATGAGCATCCATGCCTTTATTCTTCATTTTTTCTTTTAGCGCATTCTCTGCATCTTTAGCTGTTTTACCATCTTCGCTTTTTAACTTTTCTATTTCGCTCTTGAATTCTTCAATTGCATCTTTTTTCTGGGCTTCTGTCATATTTGGAGCAGCGGCAATGAATCCCATATAACTCACTACTTCAACGGATACACGGTATGCGATATCTGTAATATCATTTTTAAATATATTATTTTCTATCTCGCGGATTCCTTTCTTAATAGCTTTATCAACAGTTTTATTTTTAATCAGATTTTTAACTGTCTTCACTGTAACACCGTAAGAATCGGCAATTTCCTTAATCAACTCTACGTTTAGAGCTCTAGCTTCTTTAAGAAGATTGAGCGCTTTTCTTGCTATTTCCACGTCTGAAGTCTTTGCCCCGCCGGCATTTTCTCTGGCTTCAGAGATAACACCTGTTATTGATGATGCAGCAAGTTCTTTAACTAGTTGATGAAATCGATGAGAATCCTTTCCTTCGAGTATCTCCGTAGCCGCAGCAATAACAGCGCTCTTTTTATTGATAAGTGATTTTTTATACAGGACTATTTCATATTCTACCTGCACTTTATAATCAAGGATCTTATGTGCTTCCACTCTAAGACTTTCGTTAACAAGGATCTTTTCATTATTGGCCCCTTCAACATATACTTTTCTTGTTTGCGCACCAGCAAGCAGCCCTGCTAAACGCCCTACTTCCATTGGACCGAAAAGCTCGTAAGACAGTTTTGAAAGCTCTCTTCCCACAAAATCATTTACAGCATTTGTAAGATCGGCAATCCTATCATTGTTTAGCTCACCGTTAGTCCTCACTTTATCGGCAATTTCAGAATCAAGCCGCCCCGATTGTTTCCACTTATTCAAAAGCATTGCTTTTTCACCAACTGTCTTTGCCGCATCAAGCTGTTTTTGACGATATTCAATAGAAAGTTTATTCATCTTTGAACGAGCATAGCTCTTTACAATATCTATACCTCCGGGACTTTCTCCAACAGACTGCCCCAAAAATGATATATCCCCGTCACGGAACTTATTGAGAAATTCTATCTTTTCAATAATACTAACATCACCACTATCAATTCTTTCTTTTATTCCCTCTAATACCTTTATCTCCGCCATCTTTTTAGACATCTCTTTTTCTAATCCATTTAGCTTGTTTTTATATTTAGTTATGTCCTTCATATTATTTGAGTCAATTGCCTTTTTAAGTTTGCTTTTCAATTCCGTTTTTGTTTTAACCTTTTCTTCATATATTTTCTCCGATGCCTTTATCTGTTTTCCTACAGTATCCCTTTGATACTGCTGAGTTTCTAACTTTAAAGCAATATCCTCAACATTGTTGAGTGTTTCACTATAAAGTTTTTTGAATGCGGCTTCTGCCACACGTTTGCCTACATTACTGATATTCAATCCTTCAAGAGTGCCAGGATTATTGATTAGCTCAGCTAAGTAATTCATTTTAAATGTTGCCTCAATAAGCTGTAAGGCCTGGCTCCTTAAGGCACTATTATTTCCTGCATTTTTAAGAATTTCATTTAAGGTGTTTAGCTTTCCTAACTTGGATGTCGATGACTCTATAATCTTATTTTGACGGTTAATATTTTCTTTGATTTTATTACGCTTAGCTGTTTCCTCAGGTGTAAGTTTCGTGCCGCTGGATTCTTTTTTATTAATGGTTTCCAATTGAGCGTTGTAGTTTTTAGCACGTTTTTTAGCCTTCGTTAACCTTCTATTCGCTGTTTTTGTCCTTCTTTCAAGCGCTGTTTCAGAAAACTTTGATTTAAACTTGGAATTTAACTTAGATATTGCATTCTCAATCATATTTATTTTTGTGGTTTCAAGCTGGATCTTTTTCAATGCTTCAGACCTATTAGCAGTACTCTTTTTTTCATTGTTAAGGATTTTTTCCTGAGCATTTATCTTTCTTTGAGATTTTTCTATGTTTCTCTCTAACTCGGTACGTTCCGCATTATACTTGGTATATGCCTGCGTGCCCTTAGCTTCCTGAGCGAGCTTGGTTTCAAAACTCTCCTCGGCCATTTTACTTGACTCGACCTCAATCAGCATATCAATTATCTTGTTTCGTGCAGTAAGACCTTCAAATGCATTCTTTTGCGCCTTAAAATTATCAATTGTCTCAATAATCTCAATAATTTTATTAAGGCGTTTCAAAACTCTGCTTGCCCTGGATTTCTGGCCGTTTAATTCACTGACACGTTTTTCCAATAATTTAACTTCTGCTTCAGCAGCATTTACCTTTTCTTGCGGGACGGATCTATCCTGCAATAGTTTCTTATACTTGTTCTCGGCTTTTTTCAGGCTCTTCGTTGTTTCTGTTATGTCTGTATCGAGTTTGGTTTCCTTTTCCTTATTCATTTCAAGCTTAGATTTAACCCTGGTGTGCTGATTTATTTTTTTGATCAGCTGTTTTACTGCTTTAGCATCACCTTTAAGGGCGCCCTTCAATTCTGTAAGTATTTGAATTCTCTGAGTCGAACTCAACGTTCTTCCAAGAGGGGATATTCTTAGAAGTATCTCATTAACCTCGGCCATATTACGCATTTTATTTAGTGCCCGTCTTTTAATCTGCGCTGTTTCAGAAGTTTTACCAAGTTCTGTTTTCAACGCTTCAACCTGTTTTTCAGCCAATTTTACTTTATCGCTATGTGTCATTATGTCTTTATTTTTAGTATGCTCCTCAGTAATCTCAGCCATCTTACTTACTTGCTGTGCGATATAATAATCGCTGAGTGCACTTTCAGCTAATGTCTTAAAAGCCTCTTTATGCTGTTTATGTTCACCTGTCAGTATTTTTTCTATCGTATCACTAATTCTTTTGGTCTTCTTTTTGCCTTTAATTTTTGTCATGTCTTCCTTAAATTTCTCCATCGTAATTTCTTCTGTAATCGCCTGGTTGATCAACTCCTGTTCATGGCCTTTTTCTTTACTTCCTAACTCTACTACTTTTTCATACCTGATCCTGCTAAGACGGTTATATTCGCCTTTTGCAAATTTCTCTACCGCAGAACTCAGGCGCTTATTAAGATGCAGTTTTACCTCAACTCCATCAATCGCAAAAGTTTTATTCTTGCCGGTCGACAAGTCTTTAAGATAATCCAACTTTTTATCTTCAGTCATATATCTGGTATTCCACGAACCCTGCTCATGCATTATCTGAGCCTGTTTCGCTTGTGCAAAATTATGTTCCAGCCAATCAGCTTTTTTACCTTCACTGTGCTTTTCCAGAATTTTTTCCTGCATTTTTTCAAGAATTATTAATTGTTCTCCATTGCTTTTTCCACTAAGTTTATTATTAAATTCTTTTTTAAATCCTTTCGCTAAATCAGAGTCTAATATCTGATCAAATACCGGCCTGTCAATTACCATCTTTGACATCTCACCGAATATTTCCTGAGCCTGTTTCTTTGATAAGACCTGTTCAAGTGTCAATCCCTGATTTTCAGGACTTGCAATCTTATTTAAGATTTCTCTCTGTTGCACCCTGCTTATCTTTTTCATCTTAGTACTCTTTTTTATTCTTCGTGTGAACTCGCCCAAAACATACTGCTGACGGATCTGCACCAAAGTAGCCATAGGAATCAGAAGGATTGACATTTCACCTATCTTCATGGCAACATTTTCAATAAAATTCTTCTGAAAATTACTTAATTTATCCCCCTTATTAATAACACGGGCAACAAGTGTTAATATAACTTTCGCGCTTTGGTGTAATACCGCATGCGCCGCACTAAATGTCCATAAACGCTGGATTGAATTAAAAGAGAAAAACTGATCCTGAAGTCTCCCTAACCCACTTTGCGCAAAAGCCTTATATCCTGATATTAACGGAAATATAACCTTATCTCCTATCCCACGCACAGCCCATCCGATTAACTTATTATTTGCAAGATTAGCCAAGAGATTACGGGTAATTGCATTGAATCCCGCTGTAACAGCTTTACCTATCGTAGTTTGTCCGATCCAACTTGCTGTCCCTTTGACAAAACCTTTTCCAGCAACAGCAGTTACATAATTTCCAACAAAACGCGGGACTATCCCAAGAAATCCTTTTGCTTTAGCCATATGCATATAAAAATCCATGGGTGGAGCTAACGCAAATAGAGGCGCCATATAAATACCGCTTTTTAGGCCATTAGCAAATGTTGTTACCAAATGTGCAAAGGTTGGCATTTTCCCATTAGCAATACTTGTGAATATCTCGGTCGCAACACCTATCCTAGCCATATTGTAAGCACCATGCCCGGTACTATATAATGCACCTTTCAAAGAAGATCTCAACATCATTTCATATCCGATCTTTGTACCCCATTTCCTACCGCCCGCACTGATCCAAGATCCCTGGTTCAATAAATGCTTACCGCCCGAAGTTATTATTTCGCTAAGCGCCCCACCCGTTCGTGCGGTCTCAGCTGCTGCTGAACCGAACATAGCCAATCCTTTTGAGCTCTGAACCAGTGTACTAATAGTTCTGTACACATCAAACATCTTGTCAAGCGTATTAGCGCCAACTCCCAGATTAGCCAAAAGACTGGATTTTTGCGTAGCGCTAAGGACTTTGAATATAGCTCCAAGATCTGCACCTGAATTAAATAGTTTTACCGCCTCATCGCCATATGTTTCCGCCGCTTTTAACGCACCTAATAACCCTCTAAACTTATTCATCACCTGAAGAGCTTTACGGATTAGCTCTGCTTTCATACCCGTTTCAGTAGTAAGTTTTGCTAACGCCATCGCTTGAGGAATCGTTGTCCCTTCAATCATAAGCGATACAGCAAACAAGAATTTGCTATATTTCGCCCCTACTTGAACAATGGCTTTTGCAACAGCACCCACTCCCAATGTCACAAGGACGACCGCAACAAATTCGATTACTGTTGAACCAATTTCCGCTACCACTTTGTTCGCACCCAACCGCGCGAGAATATCATTTGTATTTGTATTAAACCCAACAACCGAAGCTCCCGCTATATCCTTGAGTTTACTTTCCATAGCATCTATTGAGTCAAGGTCAAGCATGCCATCATTGTCATAACGAAGCTGTAATGCGGCCTCTATAAGATTATTTCTGTACTCGATAGAAACTTTACGAAGAGTAGGATCAAAAAGTACGGCTGTTGTCCTGTTTGTATATCCCCAGTCACCGATCGAAGCATTAAGCGACTTAAGCTGTTCAAACAACGGATCAACCTTTGAAGAAATCTTGGATGATTTTTTAGCGATTTTTTCGGCTTCTTCAAAAAGACCGACTGCCGCTTTATAATCACCTACCAGCAGCTTTATCTGGCCTTCTACTTGCAGTTTATGCGCATCCCAAAACAGATTGTTTTGAGTCTGTTTTGACTTCAAGGCATCTGCTGTAAGATATAGTCCAAGTTTATTAGATGCCTCAAATTGAGTATTCTTGCCGGCACGCAAATCAAGACCTTCTGAGAATTTCTCCAGATTGTCGAGCAATTTTGCGTCAAGCTTACCGCCCTTTTCCTTCAGTAGAGAAACAATATCACTGTGGCCTATGTCTGTTTTAAGGATTTCCGTACCTACCCTGCCTTCATTAGCCATAGCTGAAACCGCATATTTATCTCCACCGCCAAACCACGGCACAACATTGTTATAGAACCCATAACTAATATACTTTTGATCAATGATCCCTTCCTTAACATAATTGTTTATTTTCTCTTCGACCATGGCCTTAGCGGTTTCATTGGCCTTGCTCTTATCAAGATAATCAAACAGATCTATCAACCGTTGAGCATCCTGTACTTTTGTTACAGCACCGTTCTTTGACGCGTCATAACTGCTCTCGGTCCTGTCCGCGCTCTCTATAAGATTTAAATCCGGCCTTTCGTAATTAATACCGAAGAAATATTCTGCTTCATCATCTGAAACTAACCCGACAGTTTTTCTGCCAGCGTCTTTAAATCCGGCGACAAATCCCGCCCATGCAGCACTAAATCTTCCTTTATCATCAGCTACTTCGGAAAAGTCTTTTCCACTGCTTATAGATTCCCATGTGTCATTTTTACGGCCTTCTGCGGCCTTATAAGTAAGTATATCACCTTCAACATCGCTCATATTAAGAACGGTAGATTTATAATGTATGTTGAGATTTACCGAATATTTATCAAGTGTCTTATTTTTAATAAGGTAATACGTTGTCTTACCGCCGGTAACCGTTTCACGTTCTTTAAGGCTGTCAGCATAATCAACTGTCGCAACAAGTCTAAAATCTTTAGGAACCAAAGGTTTTTCCCCTGCGGCCGTATCTCTACCCAGCTTCTGTATAGAATTAAAATCATGCTCAGAAACAAACCATGCCGGTGTTTCTATCAAAAGCTCATCACGTTTTATAAGCATATTTTTTACTTTGCCGTCAGCGTCTGTATATCTCACGAGCTGTTCACCTCGAGAACTCTTTACATTCTGACCCCGTTGAATAAGCTGTTTTATATATTCCTCAGAAATATATTTCTTTACCGGCTCACCCCGACCTGTCACTGTCACTGTACATTCATGATCCCAATGGAACCAAAAGCCTCCGGCGACTTTATTTTTAAACATGTTATCGTTCTTAATATCGTCGTTAGACACATCTATTGTGTAATCTACGCCATCATATGTAACCTTAACAATGTTACGCTTCGCTACTCCCTGCTCTCTGCTGCTGTCATTACTGTAATTAGATACATGTCCCATCCCAATAGTATATGCCTTGGCCCTCCTGCTAAGATAATTACCACGTTCCTTGCCTTTTTTCGAATCGAATTTCTTGCCATCGGCAGATGTAAAATCTACTCCTATACCTGCAAGTGCCGCAATATCACTGACACTGCCGAAATTAAAGTCTGTATATTTTTCATCCATTTTGTGTTTTGATGATTTATGCAAATCCATACTTGTGTCAGGGGGATCGCTGATAATACTGATTTTTTTAACATTTGATAAAGGAAGAACCGCAAGATTTGCGACAAAATTACTAAAATCATTACTTTTACCGATACCCTTTTGATATTCTTTATTCTCTTTTAGTTTCTGGCCAACAATATCCCAGTTTATATCCTTTTTATTAAGCTCTCCCCATATAGTATCCAGATTCTTTTTCATCGAACCGTAATTCTTAGAGAATTCTTTAAAGTTTTTCTTGAAATGTGCCGCTAAGAGATCTTTATGCGTCGCTTTTTTCTTCGTACCGTCGCTCATTACGATTTCTTTGTCGGTGAGCGTATCGAGCGCTTTAAGAAGTGCAGCTTTTTGATAAGGTTTCAGATCTCGGAATTTATCACTATTAAGGAATGCTTTAGGCGATTTTATAAATTCTTTCAACATTGCCCTTGTTTCAGGTCTTGGATCAGCATTATGCGCGACACCCAGAAACTGTTCTGAAGCACTTGAAACACGGGCCGCATGTTTGACATCTTCCTGAAGACCCTCTAGAAGTTTTTCACGTTTGTTCTCGCTGAGTGCTACACCTTCTTTGTCCTTACCCATAATAAGCAGAAGCGCCTTATCCGCTGCATCTGCAATATATCCCTCGCCCATATCCTGGCACTTTTTCGCCTTTGGATACGCACTCTTATCGCCTTTAAAACTATCAGGCTTCGGATCGATTTTTTTAGCGCTGTTTTTGCTGGTTTCTACTACTGCAAAGAAACCGTCTTTACCTAACAGCATTTGACCGTCACTCGCTAGATTTTTTATCTCTTCTGTAGTTCCCGTCCTCGAAAGGGGCTCTACTCTTGCTAAGTATAAATTACATACTTCTCTAACTTTATCTCTGTTTGGCCCTTCATAATTTATGCCTTTGAGCATGATTTTATACGAATAGTCTGCCGCCCTAGCAAGGTTTGATACAAAGCCGATTTTATCGGCAACACTGTTCCAAGCCGTCTCTTTATCGGCCACACTAGGGTCTTTATATGCGGTATAAGCGTCTTTCACACCCTTCAGGCGTTTAATATAGGCACTCTTTGCAGTTTCAAATGCTGCGTAATCCTTTTCGGCCGCTGTGAATTCGGCTTCCGCTTTCTTGTATACTCTTTCTGCAGAGCTTATATACCTCGAAAGATTTTGATATTCGAAGCTTGATGTATCACCTTCATAGGCACCCCTCTCTGTGTGCTTGTTATCAAGTTTATTCTTTATATAAACCATCTTGTCTTTAAGCTTGCTGAGGTGCTCAGGTATTTGATGCTTGTATATATTCTGTTTAAAAAGCTCTTTACAATCTTTTATTACGTCAATATTTCGCTTAATATCTTCGGATTTAGGAGATTCATGGAGCTTTGAAAGCATATCGACGTTTTTCTGCAGAGCTTCATTATATACGTCCAATGCAAATTTCTTGTCCTCAATATTTTTCTCAATATTTTTCTTGAGCTGGTCATGTTTTTCATTTTCTACATCGACCGCATTTTGACGTTGAACGACCACTTCCTCAGCTACGGCAAGTTCTTGTCTTGTGCTTTCGATCGTATTCTTCATCGAATTTATATCAGCACTACGGCCACGATAAAATTCTCCGCTTTCAATACTCTGGATGGTGCTTTCAAAATTACTTATTTTTGTTTTCAGATTGTCGACATTTTGCTGAGCTTCTTTCACTTTAGCCTCAGCCAGCTTGACATTTTCCTGATAAAAAGTATCGGCACTGTCAGACGCTGTTTTCAAGTCTTCTTTCAACGTATCCGCGTTCAACATGTCGGTTATGGTCTGTTTTGACTGGGTACCTCGCGTAGTATATTTTGAGAGCAATTCTTTTTTCTGTTTGGGTGAATATTTATCACCCAGGTAATTTTCAAGTGTCTTCAGAAAATCTGCTTGGTAGGTATTACATATAGGTTGTGATTTTTCTCTGGCATCAAGGGCAAGTTTTACATTAGAACTTTCCGGAGGCGCGCGTTGTTTTATTGTTTGGGCAATTCCATCTATCGTTTTACCCGTTTTGTCTTCTGTCGCTCTTCTAACAAGCAATTGGGTTCTCAAATTGGTTTCTTTCTGTATTTCACCGGTAAGTTTGAAAAACGATATCTTCAATTTACCCAGAGCCTTCACTTCTTTTTCTAACTCTTTTAGCTTGCCTGACTTGTGGAGTTTTTTAACATCCTCGATCTTTGTTTTTATCTCGACTACTAATTTTGCTTTTTCTTCCATTTTCTCTTGAATGATCTTGTCTTTTTCACCCACTTCAGAAACAAGCTTTTTATCTTTTCCGCAAAGAAGTTTTGTTCTATCATCTTTTGCCGTCTTGAGCTTATCGTTAACTTTTTTAAGCTCACTGCCTGTTGGATCACTTTTGGGATCAGCCATGATCGCAATTCTCTTTTCTTCTAATTTCGAAATAATTACATTAGCTCCTTTCAGCCACTTATCAACTGCGGTCTTTGTACCTCCCGTATTATGATTATTAACCGCTTCTCGACTTTCATCCATTTTCATTACATTTTTTATCTCTTCATGACGCTGTGCCATTTGTTTATATTCTTCTTTACTAATCTTTTGTTCTGGATCAGCAAGTTTCTTAATATCACGTGCGATTTCACTGAGCTTCGTATCAAGAATTTTATTTAATTCCTTATATTTTTCCGGATCTTTCGGATCTAATTTAATAAGGTTCTTTGCTTTCTGCAGTACACTTTCTGCTGTTACCGATTTTGTTATACTATCTGTCCTGGCTGTTATATCTTTAAGTTTCTTATATGATGCGTCCGTTCCGCCTTTAATTTCATCCAATGCTTTTAGCAGTTTCTTTGTTACGCCTTTTACAATCGCGCTATTCTTGCTTGATAATAGCGACTGAGGTAAAACGTCGAAAACATTGGCGACATATCCTGCATTTTTAATAATATTGTTGATTTTCTTTAAACTAGGCCCAGAAATCTTGTCACCCTTATAAAACATTTGCATTACACTGTTTATCTTACCCTGTTCTGACTTCATCCTCTTTTGGAGTAATGAATATGCCTTTAGCTGTTGTTTATAATCTGCTTTTTGTGTAGTTAGTTCGGCTCTTTCCTTTTTGGTAGTTTTAGCATTCGTAATTTTTTCTGTAAGCATACCAATAGCCTTGTCAAGGCTTTTCACTGTTGTTCCTAGCTTATCCATCTTTAGTTTGTACTCTGCTTTTGCTACAATTCCATTTATCGTAACACTATTCCCATACAGCATATTCTGGATATTCCTGAGTGATTCCGGAGAGCCGTCAAGACTCTTGAGTGCTGAAAATATCTTACCGCGCTGTGCTACAAGAACATCTTTATCAGTCTGATCAAGTTGTTTTAGTAAAAATTCGTCATTGTACAATATCTGACCTGCGGCCTGAGAAATAAATGTGACAGTATTAAATGTCTTTTCCATATCTTTATACGCTTCATCAGACAACATGTCGATCAATGTCAGATCATCGAGTATTCCACCGGTAAGTTCTCCATCACTATTATAGATAGCGATCTTATCAATCTGATTTTTGAGTATATCCATAATCGCTGTATACTCTTCTTTTTTCTCCGGTGATACAGCTTGTTGTAATGCTTTGATCTGCTTGCGCTTTTCATCAGCTTGCGCGCTTGCTGTTTTTGCTTTTTCCGGATTGTTTCCAGCAATATATGCTTCTGCAGTCTTGTCTAATTCAGCTACCTCTCTTTGAAGTTTTGCTATTTTCTTATCACCAATTTTCTCTTCAATATTTTCCAAGCTTTTATTTAATTCTGCACGTTTCTCAACTCCAACTATCATTACACCAGATTTCTTTATAATATCTTCCAAATTAGCAAAGACCGCAAATCCACCGTCTCTGGCGTCTTTAACACGAGTTAGCAGTAAAGCGCGCTGATTATCCAGTGTCTTTTTATCATTGGCGGTAATACCTTTGATTGATGATGATTTATCGAAAAGATCAAGCCACGTTCCGGCGGCTTTGTTAATGGTCTGAGCGTTCGCAACCTTTTCAGAAAATTCAGCTCTTTGTTTCTCAGTTAATTTCTTATCTTTGTCAGTTTGTTTCTCATCAGAAATTAGCTGAGACAGTACACCGCCAATTTCATTATCCCAAGCACTTAATTCGTCCTTCAGTCCTTGTAATTCCTCAAGCTTCTTGCGGTTTTCTGTAATAGTCTCTTCCAGAACCTTCTTCTTTTTCTTGCGATCCTCTGTGTCGGGCAGATTTTTGAGTTCTTTGCTGCCAGCGGCAATGGCAGCCGTCAACTTTTTAGTTTCTGCATCAATATTGGACACATTATCATGGTTACCTTTTATGGCCATTGCTGCCTTCATAGGACCCTTAATATTTGCCATAATATCGTCAAGCATCTTATCAGCTTCAACATCACCGGCACGGATTTTACCCAAAAGCCCTGTTATTTCATCGAACTTTTCAGTAAAATACGCCTGGTCTGACTTTGATATACCTTTTTGGTGCGCAAGGTCAAGTGCTTGTATTGCTATCCCTACACGTCCGGCTGTTTTCTCTGCGCTTTCGACCATATCCTCAGAGCTTAGTTCAATACTGCTATAGACGTTAGTAAATAAGTTATCCAGCTGTTTATTAATTTTACCAAATTCTTGCCTTAAAGACTGCCGCATAGATAACAACTTGTTCCTTTGTTCAGCATTTTCTGGACCGGAAAGCTTTAGTGCCATTTGTCCTATTTGCTGGCTACGTATAGACAGTTTTGCTTTAGCCTCAAGCCCTACGACTATATACCTACTCCGCCCGGCCAAGTTCCCCATAAGGTTATAATCCATATTATCAAGCGCATTAACGATCTTTTTGCGGTGCTTCTCTATCCGTGCCTTGTCTTTTTCCGAAAGAGGCAGGCCTTTCTTTTTCATTTTTTCCGGAGTGGATTCTAGTGTGAGATAACTCTGAACACCTGCAACAAGATTTCTGGAATTTGTCCTTCCTTGCTGCATAAGTTTACGGTCTTCCTCTGTCATCGGTTTACCGGAAATAATATTATCTAGTCGCGCCTCATACGCCGCATTGTCACTTTCTAATGCCACCAGCATCTTTTTGTAATCTTCTTTTGCATCAAAAATCTTTTTCATTGTCGCGACATCCGCAAAAATCTTAGTTACATTAGCCACAGCAGCCTCAACCATAGCTTCCAGCCCCTTACCCTTCGTGACATCCGCAAACAGATTAGTTATATCAGCCACAACAGCCTTAGCCATAGCTTCCAGCTTCTTTTCACCCTGTGCAATCTTGTTGGCTAAATGCTCCTTTTGTTTTCTTCTGTTTATTGTAACATTTACATCACCTATCAGCCCCTGGCCATCAGAGAGTGCATTCTTAAAATCTTTCATAAGCTTTTCATTGCCCAGATTTTTTAACGATTTTTCCATCATTGCCATTCGCTTCGTATAATCAGCAATTAAAGCCCGCAGTTCCTTGGGTTTTAAATCTTTACTATTTTTACTGATAAACTCAATCTGGCGGACATTTAGAGCTGCACTATTAACCAACATGCTGGCATGCTTAAGTTTATTGCCCACTCCGTTCATGTACGCATTCAGCTGTTTATCTTTCATTGTCCACATATCAGTCTGTATTAAGTCTAATCCTACCTTTTGTAATTGTGTGCTTATTTGATCAAGCAACTTCAGGTTTTCCTTATATTTCGCCCGATCCTCGGGGCTGGTATCCTTATTATCAAGCGCCTGTTTTATCTTTTTACGCTGTTCATTAATATCATTTCCCTGATCCTTGGCTTTATCTAAAGAATCATCTCTCATAGAAATGAGATGGTCTGCTCTATCCCTATAGCTACCAAGGACATTCTGTTCATGACTCCTGATCGAACTTGAATTACTCTCTATATAGTCATCAACCTGTTCAGCAAAATCTTCCCGTTTGTTTTTCATTGCATCTACCAGCTGGCTCTGTGTCATCTTCTCGTGACCAGCAGAAAGGGTTGAAAATGACAGTGACGGCAAAGATTTAGCGATAATATTTATTGTTGTTGTACCGTCAGCAGTAGAAGCCATTGCTTGAACTCCATATCCGAGTTCACTGGCTTCTTCAATTGACATCTCGCCTGATCTAACCGCTTCTTCTACCTGCTTTCTTTGTTTTTCAGCGGTTGGTACGGCACAGTCTTCCATTAGTTTCTTATAGCCATCAATATCCGCCTGTGTACGCAACATATCATCACTAAGATCTTTTCTCTTAGTAGTCATTGACTCATTATTGTTTTTTAAGTCTTCAAGTTTATTCTTAAGTTGTGTTTTCTCATCATTCAAACCTTTCAGTTCATTCTTAAGGTTATCCCTCTGTTCATCAGTAAGATCTTTATTCTTGAGTTCTTCTTCTTTTGCTTTTATCGCGGCGGTATTGGTATTTGCCGCATCTTTATTTTTTTCCTGCGCAGTATTGTTATCTTTTAATTTTCTATCCAGATCTTTATCCAGATCTTCAGCTTCTCCCTGTTGTGTTTTAAGCTCTTTTTGCGAATCCTCAAGTTTATCTTTATACCCTTCAGCGAGCTTATCATTTACAGCATCCTGGAGGGCATTACCATCTGCCTCAGACTGTGCCTTCGCCTTTTCTTCCGCTGCTTTTTCCTTGTCGGATGCCTGCCACATCTTTGTCATTACTCTCATCATGACATAGAAACTTTCCGCATTGCCAGGGAAAGTAGTGCCTAGGAATCTAATCGGGCCGCTGCTTTCTTTTATCTTTCCTTCAATTTTCTTGAGGCGATACTCATGCCGCAGTTTAGCTTCCCATCTCGGCATACCGCCGGCGATTTCTTTTTCCATCCGCTCGTCAAGTTTGTCTATTTTTTCCTGTTTCTCTGCCACTTCTCTCTCTTCAGGTGTCATCTTTTCCCATGCCGCTTTTTTCGCCTCTTCTTTTACCGCTTTTGCCAGCTCTTCTTTTGTTTCTACTTTCTTTGATCCGTTAAGCCCTTCTGTCGTTTTTGTGCCGCGGCTATCCATGGTTGCCGCGTCACGGCCGGTAGCATTACCATTGCCATCGTATTTCACTGATTCTACGCTGGTAGAGGAACCGTACGGTTCAGCGCTTTTACTTGCCCCAACAAATTCTCCTCTTGCTATATCAAGATTCTTTCTATCCTTGGCTGGAAGCTTTGGATCATTCAATAAAGCTTCAAGCTCAGCGGCGTATTCCTTTTCAAGGTCCGCTGTCTCAATATCACCTTCTTTTTTCTCGGCTCTGGCAGCGGCATATTCTTTAATACGCTCCTGTATCGAAGGTTGCTTACCTATGATCTCAAAACCATCTTTAAGAGTGGCGATTTTTCTCGAACCACCAGTATCAAGTAGGCCTTTCGCAGAACCGCCAGTGTCACTCAAAACACCCTTAAACTTACGCACACCCAGCTCTCTTAGTTTATCTTTTAACCCTTCTAAATGCCTAGGATCAACTTTTACGCCTGAAGCCTGCAATGCAAGTAAAAGGTTCAGTTTTGCTTGATGCTTTGTTTTAAGCTGTTTGTGTGTAGGTGTCTTCGAATATGAAGTGGTATATTTCTGTTTTCTTCCCTGTCTATCATATGATTGAATGCTCATAGTGTCTGTTGTAACCGAACCGTTCTTCAGGGAAGTTACTGTTGAGCGGTGTGTCAGCTGACCTAGCGAGTTATAAGCCATAGATGACTTGTATATAGCGCCTTTGCGGTCAGGATTCTTACTGTCAAAAATAACCTTTCCACGCTGACTGGTAATATTGCCGAAACCATCATACTGGATATCAGAAATTTGCTCTTTTGTATGATTATCTTTTGACCATGTCTCAACAGTCTTTGACGCGACCTTATTACTATCACCATAGTACTTGATATTGGTTGAAAGCGTTCTTGTATATGAATTTTCCGGATCATTGCTCCAGACAGTCACATCAGTAGTCGTAGCACGGCCCAATATATCAAAGCCTAAAGCACGGTAAAGCTGTCTGATATGTTTTTTCGGACAAGCAGAATCGTTAAATGTCTCTGTTATCCTGGATATAACAAATCCAAGGGCGTTAAATCTCGTACCACTTACAACCTGCTTATAAGTACGATTTAATCTCTTGCCACCGGTTTTAGCATCCATCTCTCTTATATAGGATGTCTGGCCTGTTACACGTCCATGCGCGTCATATTTTATTCCTCTTACACGTGTAATTGTCCTGACACCTTTTTCAACCTTGTCTACATCTTTTGCGATAATCTGGCCGGCACGGTTATACTTGATATTTGTAACGTTACCTTCTTCGCCGGAATAACTTGTCAATCTCCCCTTTATGTCATACTGCATATTTGACTGCTTACCCTTGGATACAGCCTGGCCAAAGGCATTGTATGAAGCAGCACTAAAGGTTACACCCTCTGTTGTTGTCTTCTTGTATTTCTTGCCGCCTGTGGCAATATCCATTTTTGTTGAACTGCCTCTTTGCGATATAATATTTCCTGATGCATCATAGGTTATGTCGGTTATACGGGTTTTGGTAACCACTCCCGGAGCCGAAGAATCATATGATTCCGTGCTCTTCGCAATAATCTGGCCAGCGGCATTGTATGAAATATCTGAAGTTATTTCTTTGGTCCAATGATCCAATCCTCCGCCTTTTTCCCATGTTTCGGTAGTATATCCTGCCATTCTCCCTTCCATATCATAGGTAATATCATTCATCTTTTGTGTAACCCACACATCAGGCCGTGAATCATTCCATGAGCTTGTGGTCTTCCCTGAAACACGATTGTACTTGTCATATCGGAAATTTGATTCTTTTTGTATTGAATTCTTATCTAAAGCTAGCTTGCCATCTCTGTAGCCTTTTACATTTGTTTTTGTCTGCCTGGAGCTTACCCTGCCTTGCGAATCATACGAAGTCGATCTCTTACTCAATGTTACCTTTTTGCACTGAACGACCTTACCGCCCATTTGAGCAGCGAGTTTAGCGGCTTCAGACTTATTGTAAACACCACCTATCAAAGCACCCGATTTATCGTGTACTTCATACATACCTGTAACAGTACTCGTTGATGATCTGTTTGTTTCCCTTCCCCACGCATCGTATTTAAGGCCTGAAACTTCATTCACATAATCAAAACCAGCACCAGTTTGTCCGGTAGCGATATATCCGGCTATATTGCCGTCACTGTGATAGCTGATATTCGTCTGGCGTTCGGTTTTGCCGTCAGCGCCTGATACAGTTTTAGCTGTTACCTGGCCATTACCGTTATATTCATACTCACCCTCAAAACTCGAGCTTGAGGCTTGCTGAACTATATTGCCGAAGCTATCCCTTATAGTTGACGTTGTGGATGATGCGACAGATGCAACTCTTCCCTGAGAATCATATGAATAATTTACCGCAGAAGTTGTCGTCTTGCCGGGATTCCATGAATCATTGAATGTAGTTGTCACCTTACCGGCTACAAGGCCCATGGAGTTATACCCCATATGTACAATAGTGCTGTAAGTGCGGCTCGAACCGCCGCGGCTTTCTTTTATATCAGCTCGGTATGAGCTCTGTCTTCCCCACAGGTCATACTTTATGTCCGTAATACGCTCACGTTTTGTACCCTTAGAATCTTTTGTGAAAACATTTTTGGAAATAGCCTGATTATCATCATTGTATTTAATACCTGATGTATATACAGAATAAGACTTACGATAACCATTACTGCCGGTTTCAGTAATATATGTTCTATTACCTGTCATCCTGTTTTCATCATCGTATGTAATACCCCTTACTCTTTGCCGAATGACCTTGTCAGGAGCGGCTGTATCTCCGTATGTATCTATATCTTTGGATACTACACGGCCCAAAACATCATATCCCATTCTGGTTTTTTCTTTATAACGTCTGTCAAGCAGTCTCTTTCCGTCTACCCCCCGGTTCTCACTGTATTCATGTACATCTCTCTTTTGATAGATCAAGTTTCCATCAATATCATACGCGTTGGTTGTCCTCTCCTTGACCGTTTTATCCGATGTCAATGAATCCTTTCTGGTAGTATCAGTTTTAAGCGCGCGTCCGGAAGCGTCAAATTTAAGCACCTTTGTCTTTATGTACTGCTGTCTGACCATGTCGCCCTTAGATGTAACAATCTTTGAGATTGTTTCAACAGCCCTTCCTCTGATATCATATTTATTTTCCCTGTCTTCAATCGTGTATGTCACATTACCTTTAGCATCTACTTCCTTTGTAGCAATGCACTTAATCCCGCCTTTTCGGTCATATTCAATAGATATCAGCTTCCTCTTATCCTGCGCCTTATACTTGGCCAGACTTACACTATTTATCCTGCCGGCACCGTCATATGAATAACTGGTCATCTGGGATTTTGTGGATATCCAGAAACCACCACGCCCCCACTTTTGATGGAATGTTTTCACATTAACTATCCTGCCGGAATCATTAAAATCAGTTATAATAGTTTGCTTTGCACCTACAAGGCGCCAACACGCTATAGCATGATAGCCATTCGAATCAGGTATGTCGATAATGTTTATTAGATGAATATCGACATCACCAACGTGAACAACTTTGTTTCCTGTTCTTACATAATCTGCATATTGTTGGGAATTGATACGTCCTGCGCCCACTTTAAAGATAGCTTTTTCCTGTTTTATGAGGTTTCCGGCATTATCGTAAGCAAATGTGCTGTACACCCTCTTATACGGGTTGTATATTGGTTTTTGGATTGTTCCACCAACTAATTTATAATTTATTTCATCAGCCCATACCATTTGTCCTTTATCATTATATCCATATGTCTTGTCCTTCTTTTCTTTTGTGTACTCGACGTTATGACTAGTATTATTGTCCCAATACACACCCTTTATCTCGTATGAATCTTTTGTAAGATTGTCCTTTGCATCATATGTATAGATATGTGTTTCTTTTGCGTCAGTATAATACGTGTTACTATTAGGACCCCAGCCTCTTAATTCATTACTATATGTATAAGTTTTGAGTTTGCCTGTATTGGTATATGTGTATGAATATTTTTCTCTGCTACTTTCGCTCCACGTACCAGAACCATTGTATTGTTTTGAAACAGTTTCAAGTATTACTCTGTCATTTGAATCATACGTAAATTTTCGAATCTCTCTTGAAGAACCGCCTACCCACACCGGTGTCTCAAGTTGTTTTCCATCTTTCCAAGAACTTAAGTATTTACCTATAAGTATTTCTTGAGACAATTTACCGTCTTTATACTCATATAGATGATCTTCTCTTGTAACACTGGCAGTACTCCAGTTACCAACAAGCCTTTTTGCATCTTTATCATAACTGACAAAGCTTCCCCGCTTAGCTACTTCTACGCTATATTTATCATCATATGAGTTGTACCACGCGTTCTCATACTGCCCTTTGTAAGCGGCAAATTCTTCACGGGTCATGTCTATGTTTTTTGTTCCCCAGCTATACGTGAAAACCTGATCTTCTATCATCGCGCCGGTAGTATCATCATAGATATATTTGTGTTCCTCTTTCTTTGAATCAGCCCACTTCATTGTATTAACATCTGATCTGCCGGTAACATTATACGCAGGTACACTTGTTACAATAGATTCAGTGCTGATTCTTCCTTTATCGTCATATTCAAAAGAAACTGTCTCAAGGTTCATACCCCTTTTTTCTACTTCTTTAATTTCGTCATATCCGCCCTTCAAAAAACTTACAAGTTCATCTAATAATAATGGACCTGTTCTTAACGCCGTCGAATAATCACTGTACCCCGGATCGCTCGAAACATCAGGAGGATTCTTCCTCAAATAAGCTTGTGCTTCAGAGATCAACTCGCCTTTATCATATACGTCCTGAGGCTCTAGATGCATAAAACCGCCTGCGGTACCGGCATTACGGCCGGCATAATTCAACATCTTTGCCAAAAGCTCGCCAAATTCGCTATCTGGATCTTTTGCCGCATAATGATCTCCAAGATTTACCAGATAATGGTTTACAGCTTCACGAAACCCATACTCTCCCCACGTATCACCTTCCTTATATATCTTATCATCTTCATGGCACCACATTCCGTCTCTCTTAGCTAATCCACCTTCTTCCCAGGGATTTTCTATATAAAGAAATTCACCAGGTAAAACATCTACTATTCTATATCCGCTATAGGCCTGGGAATATTCTACCGATTGATTGGCGCGAAGTGTAATTTTCTTTTCGTTTCCTTCTGAATCTCTGACCACAACTTCTTGACTTTGCCGGTGATCAAATTCATAGTGCAGTCTGTTATGAAAAAACATCCCGCCTACATAAAATTGTTGATAGGTCACACCGTCTATCTTTGTTTCTTTATCTGTAATCCTCCCATATTTATCATATGTAAAATCAATAAATCTTTTTTCTTTCTTTGCTATATCATCCCTGACAATATGAAGCGGATTACCAAATCCGTCAAAGCTGTTGGCCACCTCAGTCACAACTACCTGACCACTGGGATCATAAAATGTTGATGTTTCGTTTGTTGGCCTTCCCCTTACATTATATGTGGTATATTTACTGGTTGCCGGCAAACCACCTCTAATACTATCTACCGAGCTGGTAGCTAAATTATTAGAGTTTTCATGGTAGGTATTAATAATATATGTATAAGACGCGTCAGGAGATGTGCTCTGTGTCGTTGTTATCGTCTTTTCCAGCAGAAATGCCATATCCTTATATTTATTTTTTATAGTTTGTGTTGAAACATTAGTCCCTACCGTTGATTTAATAGTTTGACTTAATATGTTTCCGCGAATATCCCACTCAGTACTTGTAATGTCCTGAACAGTTGTTGTACTTTTAATAATGTCGGTTATTTCGATATGCTGTGCCTTTACTGTACCATCTCTATTATAATCTTCAGTTTTGTAGGTTATTTCCTGTGTCTCGGTTACATAATCTGCTATATTCTTTGACTCAACTTTCTGTTTCAGCACATTTCCGTATATATCAAATTCGGTAGTTGATATATCTTGTGATCCGGTTAAGACAAATCCTTCATTCTTTTCCGCTTCCACTAAATCCTTCTGCGCCTGCACCACTGCGCTTTCAGCTTTTTTGTAAGTTCCCTCTGCCAGCGTCGCGGCCTCTGTTGTCTGCCCCATCAATGCCTGCCATTCTGTAAGCGCTGTTTCCTTGTCAGCTTGTGCCTTCTGTAAAGCTTGTTGCGCGCTCGTTACCGCATCAGCAAACTTGTAATTTGTGACTGTTTGGAAAGTAACCCTACCGCGCGCATCATATGTAAGAGTTATATCCTGTTTTGAAAGCGGATAACCTTCCCCATCCTTGTTGGTAACAGTCCTCTTTGTTGGATTTCCCTGTATGTCAAATTCGTTATTATTTATTTCTCTGAAGTCAACCAGCTTCATTGTGCCGTTATCACGCTTTATAAAGGTTTTTGACGTCTGGGTAAGCAAATTGCCGCGGGCATCGTATGTATTCTCAAATTCATTACGGTCTTTCAAAACAAAGCCTGTATCTTTATAAACAAATGAATCTATTGTTTGGGTCCTTGGATTACCGCGGTTATCAAAATTTGAGCTATTGATAACTTTCTTGCCAAGATAATTCGTATTTTTATCGGTCATAACAGTTGATGTCTCGTCCGTAAATGTATGGATTTCCTTTAAACTGACATTTCCGCGGGAATCAACATTAATATTGTCAATCTCCTGGCGTTCAACAAAAACCTCTTCTCCTGTAGCGCTTCTCACATTAAAACTCTTAATTGTACTGTGTGCAGGCGTGCCGCGCATACCGTATCCGGTATTCACAACAATCTGCTTGCTTAGATAATACTCGTTAGCATTATCCGTTTCATGTATATAGGTCTTGGTTGTTTTCTTGCCGACATTACCTCTGGAATCAACATCTTCATTTACTATCTCCTGCCGGTTAATAAAAACATCCAACACACCGGTTTTTGCCTTGTTCTTTACATCACCTTTATAGTTAAGTACCGTAACTTCACCGGCATTACCCCTAAAATCAAATATTCTGCTGGTAATGATCTGTTTGCCAAGGTACATATCGTCAGCACTGGAATTCTCATCAAGAAATGTCTTTATAACCTTTTTACCAATATTCCCCCTGCCATCGATATTGCTGTTTGTTATCTCCTGCCTGTCACTAAAGACTTCTTTCCCATCAATATTTGCCCAGTTTCTGGCAATCATATTACCCGCTATACCGTGGTAATCAAAGTTGGTGGAAAGTGTCTCTGTACGCCCTACATATGATGCGGTATCGTTTAAAACAGTATCAGAATATGTCTTTACTACCTTAAGACCGACATTACCGCGCAGATCAATCATCGAGTTTGTAATTTCCTGCCTGTCATAGAACATTTCTTTGTACACACCGTCTTTTTTCTCCATCCCATAATTCTTGATTGTTACCAGAGCCGGTGTACCCTTAAAGGTAAATGACTTGTTGGTTATTTCCTGACGGCCAAGATAATGTTCATTGGCATTAGATGTCTCATCCGTATATGTCTTTATTGTCTTAAAACCAATATTGCCGCGGTAATCAATCTTGCGGTTATCGACTTCCTGACGATCATTGAATACCTGCCTGTAATTTTCGTTTGGATTGAAACTATAATTTAATGTTGAAGTGTGAAGAGCCACTCCACGAACGGTAAACCCTTTATTTGTGATTTCCTGGAGACCGATCTTAAACTGAGCGTCATTTTTACTTACATCTGTATAGGTTGTTATTGTCTTTTTAGTAACATTTCCACGTGAATCACTGCTTACATTCACAATTTCCTGCCGTTCAGAAAAGACTTCATTTCCTTGATCATTATAATAGTAATTCAATATCGTGGTATTGTTTGCCACGCCTCTGAAATTAATTTCGTTATTCTTTATTAATTTGTACGCAACATCTGTACGGCTGCCGTCAAGTTCAGTCTCAAAATCAATTATCTTCTGATCTTTTACATTTCCGCGTGAATCAAATTCATTATTAAAGGTTTCCTGTCCGCCAACCTTATCAAATGATGTATCCTGCTCGTTCCAGAAACCGTTTTCAACTAATATATGTTTTGGGGTGTTTCTATAAAAACCAGTATTTGTTACCCACTGGCGTTCAAGATTTTCAAATTTCGGTCCCTGTGCGGTAATTATCGCATTATTATTGGCATCAAGCACAGCGCCTTGAATAGTAATCGTCTGGTTTGTAGCATTACCACGGCTGTTGTATACGCTATCTGTCGTTCTGCGCGTATCAAGTATGAATTTTCCTGAATCCCATATACTCGTTGTAACAACAGACAGCTTCGGATTTCCACGCTGAAACTTGGAGTTTCTTATCTCCTGGTTTTCCATATTTTCCCAGCTCGGTTTTTTACCGGCGGTAGTAATAATTTTACCCTCATCATCCAACTTGACGGCTTCAATTAAAATATTCTGTGTTTTCGCATTTCCTCGCGGGGTGTAAGTGCTATCAATAGTTTTCCTGGTATCAGCAACAAAACCTGCACCATCCCAAACAGATACCGTAACCTCTGAATGAGTGGGATTACCTCTAATAAAACCAGTATTGCTAATCTCCTGATACTCAGATTTTTCAAAATGAACTGAGGCCAAATTATCAAGAGCGTTCGCACTATAACTAAGACTGTCAAAAGACTTATCAACACTTCCCTCTTTAACCATATAGAGAGTTATTCTTTGCTTTTCAACGTTTCCTTTGCCGTCACGTTTATCATTGTTTGTTACCCGCATGGTATCAATTGTAAAACCTTTATCTTTAGACCATATCTCAGTAATTGAAGTGCTTTTAAACGGTGTATTTCTCTTAAACGGACCTTCATTAAACAGGCGCACTTTTTCTGCAGGCTCAAAACTTTTCCCAAACAAGGTTTGAGGATCTTCTGAGAGCTTGTCTTTGCTAATCTTACCCAGCCCGAGCAAACCAAAAGAACCTGTAACACCTTCTTTAACAAAAAACGTAGTAACAGTTTGCTCCTCAACGTTTCCCCTGCCGACAATCTTGGTGTTTTCAGTAAGCTGGACACTGTCTGCGACATACTTCGCCCCATCCCATATTTCCGTTGACGTTACACTATTCTCAAATATTCCATTCTTCGATTTACCGCTATTTACTGTCATTATATGTTCATTATTTTCCCACTTTGTAAGAGCTATCTGTTCATCAAATGTCTTTGCAGGATCAAACACTGTTGAGTCATCACCATAAATATATGTCTTTGTATCAGACTCTTCTACCTCACCCTTAGCGTTTATCTTCTTATTCTCGATAACACTCCTGGAGTCCATTACATATGCGGTGCCGTCATATATCGATGTTATCGTCTCTACTTTTTGTGCTACACCTCGCACAAATTTCCCGCTGCTTCTTATCTTCTGTATTTCTGATCTCTCAAAACCTTTACTTGCCACCGATACACCTAACGCGCTCATGTCTGCCGCGGCTGATACCAGCTTTGATAACGCTTTCAAATTCGCTACACCTGTTCCCTTATCAAACATAAACGTCTCTATCGTCTGTTCTTTTATATTTCCTCTTCCGTCTACGTTCTTAAGATCAAGTGTCGTTATCTTCACGCTATCTGCGACATACTTAGACCCATCCCATACTTCGATTACCGTTACACTGTTTTTAAATACTCCCTTTTTCGAACTACCGCTATTTACTGTTATTATGTGTTCATTGTTTTCCCAGTTTGTACTCGGCAATAAACCGCTGATATTATCCGTTACATTTACTACAGTATCTGTTACTTTCGATATATATGTATGCGTATCAGACTCCACTACCTCACCCTTTGAGTTTATCTTCTTATTCTCTGTTACACTCATAGAATCAAGTATGTATGCGCCTTTATCTTCATCATATATCGATGTTATCGTCGTTACTTCACTGGCTACTCCTCTTCTAAACGGTCCTTTATTCGTTATTGTCTTTAACTCGTCTTGAACATATTTTCCCGCTTCATATATAAATGTCTCTACCGTTTGCGCAAGTACATTCCCCCGCGCGTCAACTACCGCGTTTTTGGTTATTGTCTTTGTATCTTCCACATACTTTGCGCCATCCCAAATACTGGTTAATGTCACAATCTCTTTCGCAACACCTTTTCTGAACGGTCCTTTATTCGTTATTGTCTTTAACTCGTCTTGAACATATTTCCCTGCTTCATATATAAATGTCTCTACCGTTTGCGCAAGTACATTCCCCCGCGCGTCAACTACCGCGTTTTTGGTTATTGTCTTTG